>NZ_JCACCM010000194.1:0-81917 GCF_059501405.1 Myxacorys sp. | reverse complement strand
CGAGTAGCGCATGCCATTGATGCTCTTTTCCTCCTCATACAATGAATTAGCTCTGAGCTCTAGCCCGCTTTAAACCAAAATTTCCACTTACTTCCAAAGCAAGTGGAAACCTAGAAACAGGGGCAGCAACCCGATCGCAATTGCATAGAGTATTGCATACATCGCGAGTGGGATGGATTGAAGTGGGACTGGTAGGTGCGATCGCAGAGCCACAATTTAACCGCGATCGCACTTATGCATAGCGTACTCATGCCTGAAGAATTGAGAGTTGGCGCTAATCGTTGAACTCTAATTAACGTGAGTTGCTCAGAGACAGTTCAGCCGACGGCAATTCAGCCGATTTCACCTGATTCAACAAACTCTGCAATTTCTCACCCTCAATCACTTCGGTCTCAAGGAGCTGTTCGGTAATGGTTTCTAGTAGCTCTCGGTTCGCTTCCAAAATTGCCAATGCTTGCTTGTGAGCTGTTTCCACAATGTCTTTGACCTCGACATCAATCGCCTTGGCAGTATCTTCACTCAGCGATCGCCGAGGATTGGGTGAATTGTCACCCAAGAACATTGCCTGTTGTCCTTGTTGATATGCCAACGGCCCTAGAACTTTACTCATGCCGTAAGTCGTCACCATGCGCTCTGCTAAATCGGTTGCCCGTTGCAAATCATTCGAGGCTCCGGTCGTAATACTGCCAAAGATAACTTCCTCTGCGGAGCGTCCCCCTAGAAGCGTAGCAATCTGACCGCGCAACTCCATTTCATTCATTAAGAAGCGATCTTCTGTTGGCAGTTGCAACGTGTATCCTAACGCTGCCATACCGCGAGGCACGATCGAAATCTTCTCAACTCGACCACTGCCTGGAATCAAAGCACCGACTAGAGCATGACCCACCTCATGATAGGCAACGATCTTTTTCTCGGTTTCGTTCAACACACGACTCTTTTTCTCAAGTCCTGCCACAACTCGCTCGATCGCTTCGGCAAAGTCTTCTTGGGCAACCGTCTGGCGTTGGTTTCGAGCCGCTAACAGTGCCGCTTCATTCACTAAGTTAGCCAAGTCTGCTCCAGCAAATCCTGGGGTACGAGTTGCGATCGCTCTTAAGTTCACGTCCTGCCCCAATTTCACTTTTTGTGCATGAATGTTCAGAATCTCTTCACGACCTGACAAATCTGGGCGATCGACTAAAACTTGACGGTCAAAACGACCCGGACGCAACAACGCGGGATCAAGCGATTCAGGGCGGTTGGTGGCAGCCAAGACGATCACGGTGGCATCACCTGCGGCAAAGCCATCCATCTCGGTTAGCAGTTGATTGAGTGTTTGCTCTCGCTCATCGTTGCCACCGTAAAACCCACCGGAACTGCGAGACTTCCCGATCGCATCCAATTCGTCAATAAAGACAATACATGGAGCCTGCTTCTTCGCTTGGTCAAACAGGTCGCGCACCCGCGACGAGCCAACGCCCACAAACATTTCCACAAACTCAGAGCCAGAAATACTAAAGAACGGAACGCCCGCTTCTCCAGCGACCGCCTTTGCCAATAGTGTTTTACCCGTTCCTGGCGGACCTACAAGCAACACCCCTTTCGGAATTCGTGCGCCAATTTGAAGGTAGCGAGCCGGCGTTTTGAGGAAATCCACAATTTCAACCAATTCTGTCTTGGCTTCTTCGACCCCTGCCACGTCGGTAAAGGTCACTTTGTCAGATTCTCCCTCAACGTACACTTTCGCTTTACTTTTTCCAATCGAGAGTACGCCTTGTTGGCCTGGGCCACCACCACGCGCTATAAAGAACTGCCAAATTGCCACAAAAATGAGCGGCGGAATTACCCAGCCTAAGAGACTTGTAAACCAGCCATTTTTCGGTGGAGGGGTAGCTGCAAACTCAACGCCTTTCTCTTCAAGTAAGTTAGGCAGTCCTAAGTCGAAAATAGGAGTCGTCACATAAACAGGACCTGGTGTACCGTTTTCGCCTTTGAGCTGATAGCGAATTTGGTTTTGTCCTACGGACACCTGGCTCACTTCACCTTCCTGCACCTGATGAATGAACAGACTGTATGGAACGCTCGTGTTCTGCGTCCCGAACAACCCTGGCAAAAACAGATTAGTGAGTAGGAAAAGTCCTGAGACGCCTAGCAGCAGGTTCGCAATCAAGCGAGGACGGGAAGGCGTTGGTTTATCTTTAATCGGCATGTTATCTCGATCCTGATTTGTTGTTGTAGTTTCACCCTCTAAGATGAGCGCAAAGTGCAGGCTAAATCCATCCTGCTTCTGAGGGAATGTACTTCGGTTTGCAGAGATAGTTACGCTATTACAGTCAGTCCCAGATGTGAGCTAACTGCCCTAGCGTGACAAAGTCATAGCCTCAAATCGCGATCGATAGAAGGTGAGGTGACTGAGCGCCAGTGCCCTCAGTAAGAGAGTGGTTTAAGGAAGGTTTAGTTCTTCCTCTAAGCGTTGGACGGCGGATTGGAATGCTTCATCATGGATAATGCTTCTAAGCTTTCTTTAATAAACTTAACAATAAAGTTGATGCTTCTACCTCAGTCACAGGTGACGGTTTACCGTCCCATACCTAAGTTGTAGGTCGTAATGCTTATAAAATTAATAGGGTTAAGAAGCTTCAAAGCTGAACTTTGTTGGTTGCGATCGCTCTAAGATTTCCGATGACTCCAGTGAGATATAAACCGGATTTTGGCAGTTCAGCCAGCGATCGCTCTGTTACCGACATTTTAGAATCCACTCAACTCCAACGATGCTACATTCGCGTCTTTTCTTCCCAACTGACCGCTCGTTCAACTGTAAGCCCATCTTGAATCGTGTGATTTGGGAACGATCCTGCCCGTGCCTGTATGGTGATGCAATGCAAATCGGCATCTGACGTGTTTCGCCAGCACCGCTCTCCCTCACAATCAACTCTCACAACCGTTCCTTCGGTGACCGGAAACATCACATCGTCAACCTGAAACTCTCCCGCGCCATGAATAAAGATATAAATTTCTTCATTGAAACGATGCTTGTGATAGAAGGGAATGGATTTTCCGGGCGGGATTGAATTAAAGGAAATCTCTGCACTAGTGAGGCTAAGAAGCTCTTTTAAGAACACTTTGCCCTGAACTTTGAGAGGCAAATTAGCTGCCTCGAAGGTAAATTCGTCTAGCTCAGAAAACGACCCAACATTGACGACTGAAAAGTTTTCGCCTGATCTGCTATTCATAAACTGTAAGTTGTAAATTGCAAGTTAAAAGTGACAATACCAGAGCAACTTGTAAAATGCAAGTAAGCGTTGATTTTAGAGCTTCTAAAGTATGCAAGAGCGTCGTTCGAGTTGCCCGATCGCAGGGACATTAGATCTGATTGGCGATCGCTGGACGTTGCTGATTATCCGCGACATGCTGTTTTTCAAGAAACAGCGATTTGAGGAGTTTCTAGACTCACCCGAAGGAATTTCAACCAATGTTTTGACTGATCGGCTTAAAAAGTTAGAACAATTGGGTTTAGTTGCCAAACAGCCTTACAGCACTCATGCCCGTCGGATGAACTATCAGCTGACCGAACAGGAGAAAGTCTACGTCCTGTGCTGAAGTCGATCTTGAAGTGGGGACTGTCAAATCTGCCAGACACTCACCTTCCGCCCGATCAGGAGACGCCTGTATAACAAAGGAGACGAATCCCGGTTGAAGCGGAAGAAATCACTCAATGCGTGACTTCTATCAGGAAAAGCTAAGTTAGAATAACAAAGGCTTACTCAAGGTGTTTTTCCCTCGTAAACCAAACTAGCGGAAAGTCTAAATTGGTTGCCATTGCAGGGAAAGGAACGATCTTAGAGGGAGCAGCTTCCACAATTTGTTGTCCATCGATTACGCAGAGGTGAAAATCGTGTCTGTCGAAACCATCGAACAGCGCTCAACATCGACCGTCCGTAAACCTGCACCGCGCTATCGAGTATTGCTCCATAACGATGCCATTAACTCTATGGAGCATGTGGTGCAAGTTTTGATTCAGACTGTACCTAGTCTGACTCAACCCCAAGCTGTAAATATCATGATGGAAGCTCATGTAAATGGGCTTGCCTTGGTGATTACTTGCGCTCAAGAACCCGCTGAATTCTACAGTGAAACGCTCAAGATGCATGGTTTAGATAGTACGATCGAGCCTGACGAATAGCGTTTTGTCCACATTTTGAAACTCAATCTTACTCGCATTGCCCAATATCCAACTCCGATCAGAATTGGGTTGTTTGTGCTGACGTTGTTAACGATTTGGGTTCCGATCGCGCTACCGATTACCCGGTTAGTTAGCGATAACAACCTCGCCACAATTTTGACGATGCCTCTGCTGTACGCCGAGTTTGTTCTCTTGGTTGTACTGTGGGGGCGATTTGTCTATCAGCAGCCCAATCTGTTGAAGCGATACGGATTTCGGCAACCTCGCAGGACGATTCGTAATCTTGCGAAAGGATTGAGCATTGGGTTAATTAGCTTAATGCTGATGTTTGTGGTTCAAAGTCTATTTGGATGGGTAATCTGGCAGGCTCCTCAACCCACATTTGCCCAAATCTTTGTAGAAGGCGCGATCGTGGCGATCGCATACGGCGTGGCAGAAGAACTGCTGTTTCGCGGCTGGCTATTGGATGAACTTCAGCGCGGCTATTCGGCTCGAACGGCTCTGCTATTGAGTAGCTTGATCTTCGCTGGACTGCATCTCAGATTCGTTCAGTTCCCAGCGCTATTCGTCCTCGGCCTGATCTTAGTCTGGGCAAAGCGAGCGACAGATGGACGATTAGGGCTCTCGATCGGACTGCACGCCGGGCTGATCTGGGGCTACTACATCGTCAATGTAGGACAGTTGGTGAAGTATTCTAATCATGTTCCTGAGTGGGTGACGGGGGTTGAAAGAAATCCGTTGGCGGGAATTGTGGGAATTTTTTCGCTGGGTGCGATCGCCCTATGGATGCGGACGATTGCGCAACGTCAGCAAAGACTCCGCTTGTCACAGGATTAGACAAGCGGAGTCTGGATTAAAATCCCTGAGTTGTCACCCTTCTAAACGGCTATTTTGGGCTTTGACCAAACGCCAGATTCATCTTCTTCATACTGTTGATGAATGGCATCCCAAGCTAACCGTTCTGCTTGGGTTTCATCATTCGTCTCGGTTAGCGCCGCATTATAACGCTCTAAATACTTGCGCTGCGCATCTTCTGATAAGTGCGATCGCACTTCGGGAGACAGGTGACTGACATCCTCGATCGCGCCTTCTTTCTGCCTCGGCAAGGCGGATTGTAGCGTTGAAATTTCTTCACCACCCGATTCTTGAAGCAGCGTTTGAATTTCGCCTGTCTTACTGTCGGGTACTTCCACCATCGTTAGAAATTCTCCCGCTTCGACGCGAGTTTGATAGATGGTCGCTTTGTCTTCTGGCATTCCAATCGCGACAAACGCGGATACGAGACCTGCTCCCGCCGATCCTGCGATCGCGCCGCTCGCCGCCCCAATCAGCAACGCTCCAATAGGGCCTGCCGCCACCACAGTTCCAACAAACGGCACAAACAAAACGCCAACCCCTGTAAGCAAGCCTAAGATCGAACCAAAAAACGAACCAAATGCGGCTCCCTGCTTCAATCCACCCAGAATCACATCTCGCTTGGTAATAAAGCCAGAAATTCGCGTTTCTGAATGAAAGTTCTTGCCAACCACCGAAATATGATCCCGAGAAACGCCGTGATCGAGCAAGCGACGAACCACGGTATCAATTTGCTCACGATTCTTGAAGATGGCTGAAATGGTTCGTTCAGGAGTTCCAAGCGGCGCACTCTGTTGCGGTGTGTTAGAGTCAGCGATCGTCATGGCAGACTTCTCCTAATTAAATTCTGTAGCGACCATAGCAATTTATCCCTTTCAAGACCGTCGTTCTGAGGGAAGAATCTAATTTGAGATCGAAGCACAGTGTATTCTAATGACAAAAATTCTGGGTAACTATTATGAAAACTGATACGAAAAAAATGACTTCCTTATCAAGACTCCGATCGATTTCTCACGTCCTCGACAATGCGATCGGCATTCCAGGCACCCGCTACCGCATCGGCATCGACCCGATTTTAGGATTGTTGCCAGGAGGCGGAGATATGATTACAGCCGTTCTCTCGGTGTATATCGTGTGGGAAGCCGCACGAATGGGACTGCCGCCCGCCACAGTCCGGCAAATGGTCTCGAATTTGGTTCTAGATGCGGTACTCGGATCACTTCCCGTCGCTGGAGATTTCTTTGATGCAACGTGGAAAGCCAATAGCAAAAATATAGCGCTTCTAGAAGCCCATTTAGACGCTCCAACGTCCCATAAACGGGCGAATCCAGCGTTTGTTGTGCTGTTGCTATTGGGATTTTTGGTCATTGCGATCGGGCTTGCGGCTCTAACTGGGTTAGTCATTGCTTTGATTTGGAATGCTTTGACAAAATAACCCGCACACTCCCCAAGAGTGTAATAATGATTCGGCTGTTTCTCTCCCGATCTAATGGCTCAACCGACGAATGCCAAACCGCTCATGCTGTCTGACCTCGAACAGAATTTGGATCTCCAGTTTCAGCTTCCTGATCCAGACGATGAGAAGATCCCGGAGATTGAGTTTCAGCAGCAGATCGAGCGGGCTTGGCAGGTGTGCGATCGCTTTGACTTGCAAACTGATATCTGGCGCGGACAAATTTTGAGAGCTGTGCGCGATCGCGAAAAGAAACGCGGCGACGGGCGCGGAACCGGATTTCTCAACTGGCTGCAAGATCGAGAAATTAGCAAAACTAACGCCTACAACCTAATTGAACTCGCCAACAGCGCCGACACGCTGCTTGAAAACGGCTATCTCGATTCGCAAGATGTCAACCGATTTAGCAAACGGGCGTTTGTCGAAACCGCGCAATCGGTGCCTGAAGTGCAGCAAATGGTGGGAGATGCTGCCAAACGCGGCGATCGCATTACCCGCCGAGAGGTCCGCCAACTCTCTGACGATTGGACGGCGATGACCTCTGATCTGCTGCCCGAAGAAATTCGGGCCAAAGTCACCGATCAAACGATTCCGACGCGCTACGTGGCACCTCTGGTTCGCCACTTAGAGAAACTGCCAGCAAGTCATCAAGACTCGATTCGTGAAGCGATGGCAAGCAGTCCTGACCTGGACACGCTTAAACAAGCCACGGGCGAAGCGCGATCGCTCTCTCGCTACCTCGAATCTGCGGCCCAAGTCCAAGCCCTGGATGATATGGATATCGAACAGGCATTAGAAGAAGCGTTGCGCCTCGGATGTCTCAATACAACAGCAGAAATTGTCAATCAAGCCGCGCAGTTAGAAGGCGCGATCGCAAAGCTTTACACCACTTGGAAACGCCTTAACAGTCTGTCTGAACGGCTTTATGTCGATACGGGAGCCAGCACACCCAACCTCCGCACTATGCTGAAGTCTCTAGAGCGGTTATCGGGGGAAGACATCGAATTTTTCTTTGGCGATCCGAGAGGCGACAAGTTCTCGCGCACAATTCGCCTGAAACTAGAGGCAGATTTGGCCTTGGACACGGGAACGTGGGAAGAATCCTAGCGCGATCTCATCGTCTACCCCGACGAATTCTGCTCCATATAAAACGTGGATTAAGCCACTGTCGGTAGCGATCTGCCACTTCCTTGCCAACAATCAGCACTCCGATCCAAAACATTACCTCTGCCACAATAAAAAGAATTGCTGCGATCGCGGCCTTTTGCGAAAGCGGTATCTCCATAAATGGGACGGCAAACGCTAGTCCCCACGGCACAAACGAGACGATCAGCAGCCCGATTCCGACCTTTCGCATTGAGTCACCTTGATTGAAAGTGTAAGTACGGAGATTTGTACCATGACATCCCTGCCGATCTCCCTGCCCGAAGACATGAAAGCGTTTATCGATAGGCATTGATAGATATTGAGAATCGATTTGATTTCTATGTCTACAAAGACAATGAAATTGAGATTGTCCGCGTTCTTCATGCAGCCCGAAATATCAATGCAATCCTAGAACGAGAAAATTAGTTCTTAATTCCCGTTGTCGCAATGCCTCGAATCAACTGACGTTGACCGATTAGAAACAGCACAATCACCGGAATTGTCGCAATCACTACAGCCGCCATCATCAACGTCCAGCTGTTTGTAAACTGCTCCTGAAAACTGGCTAACGCTAACTGCACCGTTCGCAACTCTGGGCGAGTCGTAAATACCAACGGCTTAAACAAATCATTCCACTCGCCAATAAATGTAAAGAGAAACAAGGTTACCAATGCCGGACGCGCCAATGGCAACATAATTCGCCACAACACCTGCCATCGATTTGCCCCGTCTAACATTGCCGCTTCTTCTAGCTCTACTGGGATCGTCTGAAAAAATTGGCGCAGCAAGAAAATTCCAAATCCATTCGCTGCTGTCGGCAGAATCAGCGCCCCATACGTATTGATCAGATGTCCCCACTTCAGCACTAGAAAAATCGGAATGACTAACATCTGAAATGGGATGACCAACGTTGCTAAAACAACCAGCAATAACGCTTGCTTGCCACGAAACTTCAGCCGTGCCAGCGCATACCCCGCCAACGCCGACGTGATGATCTGCAATCCCGTCACAGCTAGGGCAACCAGCGTCGAATTGGCAAACGCCAACAGAAAGCCGCCGCGTTGCCACGCGACCCGATAATTTTCCAAGGTCAACGAAGCAGATCCCTCTCCAGCAGGCATCAACGACGTTATGAAGACAACGCCCAACGGCAGCAGCACCAATCCTGCTCCCAGTGTCAGCAACATAAACCACACAATTGCCGTCACTGATCTTGAATTGATTAGGGAGAAGAATCGATCGCGGCTCATACTATTGAGAAAACAGCTTTGCTAGAAAATTAGCATTTCTACACGTTACACTAACGCTTGACGACTCAGACTTCAAAAATCAGTGTTTTAGAGGGCTAAAACACGCACATAGGCAGAATTTACTCATTCTCGGCTTCATCCTTAGCTTGAGAAGGTAAAGTGTAGGTTAGGAGCTAATCGGAGTTGAGCCGATCTCCGCTTTTCCCTAACCTGAAACTCAATCGGCGACTGCCGATGCATTCGTGACCAGGAGACACCGAATCTATGCCCCAACTTGAGGCGACCCCAGACCTAGATTTTCATAGTGAAACCTACAAAGATGCTTACAGCCGCATCAATGCGATCGTCATCGAAGGCGAGCGCGAAGCTCACGATAATTACCAGCGATTAGCCGAACTGCTGCCTGACAACCGCGATAACTTGTTAGGTCTAGCAAAGATGGAAAATCGCCATAAGAAAGGCTTTGAAGCCTGTGGGAAGAACTTGAAGGTAACACCAGACATGGAGTTTGCTCAAGAATTCTTCTCTAAACTACACAACAACTTCCAAGTTGCCGCCGCCGAAGGTAAAATTGTCACCTGCTTGCTGATTCAGTCGCTGATCATCGAATGTTTTGCGATCGCCGCATACAACATCTACATTCCGGTTGCCGATGACTTTGCTCGCAAAATCACCGAAGGTGTTGTTAAAGACGAGTATTTGCACCTCAACTTTGGTGAGGAATGGCTCAAAGCAAACTTTGAAGCGTCTAAAGCCGAGCTAGAAGAGGCAAACCGCCAAAACCTGCCGTTAGTCTGGACAATGCTCAATCAAGTCGAAACCGACGCTAGTGTTCTCGCGATGGAACGAGAAGCCTTGGTAGAAGACTTCATGATTCAGTACGGTGAAGCGCTCAGCAACATTGGCTTTACCACTCGCGACATTATGCGGATGTCAGCCTACGGTTTATCGGCTGCCTAGTGAACGTCAATCGGCTATGGGAGAAGAGATTGCTCGTAGCCGACTTTTTCTTGCCTGGTTTTCTTCTAGCATGAAAAATCTGCTCGTCATTCGTGCTGCCGATGAGGTATTACGGATGACGAGTTCCCCTGATCTCTATAATTTGGTTTAACTCTTTCAACACCTGGATCTCAGGCCCAAATTCATCGATGTTTGGTTTAATTGGTCATCTTACAAGTTTAGAACACGCTCAATCTGTCGCACGAGAACTGGGTTATCCAGAATATGCTGATCAGGGGTTAGATTTTTGGTGCAGCGCCCCCCCTCAGATCGTGGACACGATCAAGGTTACGAGTGCCACGGGGCAAAAGATCGAAGGGCAATACGTTGAATCTTGCTTTTTGCCAGAAATGCTGGCAAGCCGTCGTATTAAAGCGGCGACCCGGAAAATAATTAATGCGATGGCACATGCTCAAAAGCATGGCATTAACATCACGGCGTTAGGCGGCTTCTCGTCAATTATTTTCGAGAATTTTAATTTGCAGCAAATTCAGCAAGTCCGCAACGTCAAGCTTGAGTTTGAGCGCTTCACAACTGGCAATACGCATACGGCTTATATTCTTTGTCGGCAGGTTGAGCAAGCGTCCAAGCAAGTGGGTATCGATCTTTCAACGGCGACGATCGCAGTTTGCGGCGCGACGGGAGATATCGGTAGCGCCATCTGTCGCTGGCTAGACGCTCGTACCGATGCCGCTGAGCTCCTGCTAATTGCCCGCGATCAAGAACGCCTGCAAGCGTTGCAAGCCGAACTCGGTCGCGGCAAAATTATGGGCTTGGAAGAAGCGCTGCCGCAAGCTGACATTATTGTATGGGTCGCAAGTATGCCAAAAGGCGTCGAAATTGACCCGACCGTTCTGAAACAGCCTTGCTTGCTGATCGATGGTGGCTATCCCAAAAATTTAGGAACAAAGGTTCAGCATCCCGGCGTGCATGTTCTCAATGGTGGCATTGTTGAACATTCATTAGATATTGATTGGCGAATCATGAGCATCGTCAATATGGACGTTCCCGCTCGTCAGCTATTTGCCTGCTTTGCAGAATCGATGCTGCTCGAATTTGAGAAGTTGTACACCAATTTTTCGTGGGGGCGCAACCGAATTACTGTTGAGAAAATGGATCAAATCGGTCAAGCATCAGTCAAACATGGATTCCGTCCACTGTTAATTTAGCGATCACCTTTACCAGGCTCCAGAAAATTGTGTCTAACAGGCTCCAATAGCGAAGTTAGACTGACCGTTTGAACTGAGCCTTATTGTGTAATTCACTCGCTAACCTTAATAGAGCGCTGGTGTTTTTTGACTTAAGCTGAAGGCTGTCCTAGAGAAGCCTTCAGCTTTAATTTATTGATCTTTTCTCTACGTCTGCTTTCAAGCATCAGAATCACGTTACCGATGCCGGATATGGTCATATACTGCCGTGTAGTCTTTGGCGGGATCATGCCAAGAGTAGTCATACTCCATACCTTGAAGTGCAAGGTTTTCAAATTCGCTGCGATCTCTGCCCCAAAGATCAAACGCGCGTCCTAATGCAGATTCTAGAGCGTTATTATCGGTTTCGTAGAACATGTAGCCGTTGCGCTTTTCGGGAGGATGCTTCTGGTCGTAATCGCGATCGAAAACAGTGTTAACCAATCCGCCGACTCCGCGCACGACTGGCACTGTTCCGTATTTCAAACTAATTACTTGCGTCAAACCGCACGGTTCGTAGTTGCTAGGAACAACAATGATGTCTGATCCGGCATAAATCAGATGCGATAACTCTTCGTTAAAGCCAAGTTCAATATGGCAATCTGGATTATTGTTGAGAAAATTCTTTTCGTGTTGAAACCAATCATTAATCTTCGATTCTGTTGCCGATCCAAGTAATACAAACTGCGCGCCTCGTTGCAGCGAATAATACATCGCGTGATGAACCAGATGGACGCCTTTTTGGTCATCTAAACGCCCGACATAGCAGACAATTGGCTTCTCCTCATCGCGTAACAGCAGTCGCTCTCTTAACGCTTTGGTGTTATATCGTTTTTGCTCGAAGGTTTCTTTACTGTACGGATGAGGAATATAGCGATCGCTCTCTGGATTCCAGAACGTGTAGTCTAATCCATTGAGAATGCCCCCAAATTTGTCTTGATAGAGCGCGAGCGTGTGACCCAAGCCGTAGCTGATTCCTGTATATCGCGCTTCCCAAGCGTGATGAGGCGAGACGGTGTTGACATAGTTAGAGTAAACAATGCCGCCCTTCATCATATTGATGGCGAACGGATTGAAGTTATCGCCTAGTTTATCTTGGCTAAAGTAGTACTCTGGACGATTCAAATTCGTTGCCGTTAAAACTTCGGTTCCGGCTGTGCCTTGGTGCTTGAAGTTGTGAATCGTGTAGCACACCCGCTGGTTCGGCATTCCGTGATGTTTGTAGATTTCGTAGAGCATCACCGGCACTAAGCCCGTTTGCCAATCGTGGCAGTGAATCACATCAGGGCGCTTGTTGCTTTGCTGTAAAAATTCCAGCGCGGCTCTGCTAAAAAAGGCAAATCGCAGATTGTCATCGTTACAGCCGTAATAGCAGCCGCGATCGAAGTACATGTCCTGTGAGTGTGGCTCAATGAAAAAGCAAATCTGCCCATGTACCCACCCGCAATAAACCGAGCAGTGAACCTTGCCGCCAAACCAGGGCACAAATAGGTTGTCGTAGGCACTGTGTAGACCCCAAATATGGTCGTATCTCATGCAGTCATATTTGGGCAAGACGACTTCGACGCAATGCCCTTGCGCTTCGAGTTCGCGGCTTAGCCCGTAGACAACATCGCCCAATCCTCCGGCTTTAATGACGGGCGCACATTCTGACGCGACTTGTACGATATACATTTTTACCCCCGCTTCATAAAAGTTTATCTTCTGCGTCTTCCATTCAATACGGAAGGTATACGTTTTGCAAGTCGAGATAGGCGGAATGTGGAAGTCCTCAGTTAAGCACAACCTTTTTAGAGAAGAGATGAGGGACACCTTCGAGTAACGTTGCAAGGTATTCAATGGATTATCTTTAAACGTGGTCGAGTCGTAGGCAAGTGCAGTAAATCCCGTTTAGAAAGAGCAAGAGCGTGTGATCTAGAAAACATCTAAGAGAACTGGATGGCGTGGTAGATTGCTTTTTATATTTGGTGTGAGGACAAAGGAATGAGAGCAATTACGGCACGAACATCGATCGTTGGTGTTCCATCCCTGCTGAGTGCAACGTTGGCGATTACTGCTGTAATGCTTGCAGTAACTCCTGCAAAAGCAACTGAGACTTCTGAAACGTCTCGCGCCGACCTAACTATGGTTAATTCGGGGATGAAGTCGCTCAAACTAGAGACGACGGCTGATGTAACTTCTACGACTAGCTCCGCTAAGCTTCAAAGGAACTCCCAAAGCGAAGTCCAAAGAGTTGAAGCCCAAAGAATTGCTCAAAATATTGAGCAGACCCCACCTGCCTCGATCGTTCCAGTGAATACTGACAATGCAGAAGGCAGCGATGCGGCTGATCAAGTTACTTCGGTTTCTCAACTTTCAGATGTCAGACCTACAGACTGGGCGTTTCAAGCCTTGCAATCGCTAGTCGAGCGCTACGGATGTATTGCTGGCTATCCTGACAGAACCTATCGAGGCAACCGCGCTCTGACTCGTTATGAGTTTGCGGCGGGTCTCAATGCCTGTTTAGATCGGGTGAATGAACTGATCGCGGCGTCTACCGCAGATTTAGTCAAACGAGAAGATCTAGCAACATTACAAAAGCTGCAAGAAGAATTTGCGGCTGAAATAGCCACGCTGCGGGGTCAGGTCGATGCCTTGGAAGCGCGAACGACAACGTTAGAAAAACAGCAGTTTTCCACCACTACCAAACTCGTCGGTGAGGCTGTCTTTACGATTGCTGATACCTTCGGCGATCGTGCCACCCGTAACGGTAGCGATGGCTTTCTGGGTGGTGTGAATGCTGCAAACGAAGGCAGATTAAGGGACGATAATACTGAGACTATCTTTGCTGCCCGGGCCCGCCTTAACTTAGACAGTAGCTTTACGGGTAAGGATCAGTTAAGAATTCGTCTGCAAGCACGCAACATCACTCCGTTTTCTGGTGCCTTCACGGGAACCAACATGACTCGCTTAGGGCATGACGGCAATGAGTCAAACGCTCTCGGTGTTGCTAAGCTGTTCTACCGTTTCCCCGTCGGTGACAAATTTAGATTCCAGGTCGATGCGGTCGGGAGTGAGTTCTATAACGGATTAGTCAGCACTCTTAGCCCATTTACAAGCAGCGGTACCGGCGCGCTCTCTCGTTTTGGACGGTTTAACAACATCTACCGAAGTGGGGCAGCTGGCGCGGGCGGCTCTTTTGAATACAAGTTCAATGATTTCCTCGCCCTACAGGGAGGTTACGTTTCTGACACGAACAGCAACGACCCAAGTGCAAAGAACGGTCTCTTCAACGGTGCTTATACCGCTTTAGGACAGGTTGTTATCAAACCAAGCAAATCGACCGATCTGGCGCTGACCTATGCTCACTCCTACTATCCTGGTGGTGAGGTCAACCTCACAGCAAGCACAGGTAGTTCATTTGCAGCAAATCCCTTTGGTTCCAGCGCAACTCTTGGTAGACCCACTTCGTCAGATACTTTTGCTGGTGAGGTGCAGTTGCGTCTCAGCCCTAAATTTATCATTGGCGGCTGGTTTGGATACTCGTTTATCGATCAGGAGGATGGAGATAATGAGGCAGAATCCCTTAATGGGGCTGTATTCTTAGCGTTCCCTGACTTGGGTAAGGAGGGTAACCTAGGCGGTATCATTGTTGGCGTTCCTTCTAAGGTGGTCAAGAACGATATTGCTAACCGTGAAGATAATGACACTGCGATTCATGTGGAAGCGTTATATCGGTATCGTCTGACCGACAACATTGCGATCACACCGGGTGTAATTGTGATCTTTAATCCTGAACATAACAGCAGCAATGCTACTCAGTTCGTTGGCGCTCTTAGAACAACATTCTCGTTCTAATCTAGATTGCCTGGTTGAGCTCATCAGAAGCCTTGTCAGACGTTGTTCTGGCAAGGCTTTATCTCTGGCTGATTGCGCTTTAAGCGGTAAGGGAAGTGCGGGGTGCTTGATTAGAACTCACATCTTCAAGGAAGCGAGACACGATCGCACTAAACTTTTCTGGATACCACAGTCCCCATTCGTGAAATCCCTCTTCGACTACGACCAAACGAGAATTTGGAATGGCTTGCTGCATTGTCTCAGCCGCTGCAAGGGGAGTGGTAAGATCTTTAGCAGACCATAGGAGCAAGCAGGGCGATTGAATGTGAGGCAATAGGGCTTGGAGATCTTTTTCTAACGAGAGCCACAATGCTGTGAGAACGTTTGGAAGATTGAATGCGAGATTTGGTATAAATACTTGAGGAATCTCTAGAAGTTGTAGGTAAAGTTTGGCTGGCGAAATCTGTAAGGTCATCTCGATCGCACGCCGCACCGGAACTTCGAGCAGCGGAACTTTAGGCGTTCCGGTACTATCAAGTAAAATTAGGCTGACAATCTTATCAGGTGCTGATGTTGCCATTGTGATGCCAATCCCCCCGCCAATTGAGTGCCCAATTAGATGCACCCTATCTAAGTCTAATGCAGCTAGAAAGGCAAGTAAATAGTCAGCATAGCGATCGTAGCTCTCTACCAGTCCGCAGTCGCGCGAGTCGCCAAATCCAGGCAAGTCAGGCATGATTACCCGATGGCGCTGCGACAGCAAATCCAGAATCTCTCGATAGGGCTTAGCCGCGATCGCCCAGCCATGCAAGAACACAATTGGCGTTGCATCATGATCTGTGCCCGCTTCTAGGTAGGCAATCGTGTGGACTTCGCTTGGCGAACCCATTTGCAATTTGTCAGAGCCAGCCGCATTTCCAATACTGACTTGTTTCTTAACAAGCCGATCGTGAGTACTAAACATAGGGGGCTAGGATAAAAAGTAATCCAACCCTACTGAAGTAGCCATTTTATGTCGTCCTTCTTAAAAGGGATTTGAGGAATAAGTGAGCTAGTAGCCTGTTCAATGTGTAATCTGTCAAATTCGGACTAATTGGGTTTGGAAAGGAATGAGGGATGAGCTTCATTCCTCTTTACGACAAAGCGCTGCCGCAGGCGTCAGTAGGGTTGTAGATCTGTGATTGGACGATCGGCATCAAGCTCTACCTATTCCACAGGAGCGATGTGTACTTGAAAGGTTACATTCTAAAATGCAAGGCTATACGAACCACTCAGCCCAGTTTACGTCTATGCCTGAAGCGTTAAACCCAACTTCTGAGACCCATCGCATTCTGGTCGTTGATGATAATCCAGATAACTATTTCTTGCTGCAAGCTCTTTTGGAAGCCGAAGGGTATGACGTGGATGTAGCAGATAGTGGTCAAGCGGCGTTGCAACACATGAAGGCTGAGCCACCTGACTTAGTTCTGTTAGATGTCATGATGCCAGAGATGAATGGGTTTGAGGTGGTGCGGCGCATCCGGGGCAATCGTCGCCTCTCGTCAATTCCTGTTGTGCTAATTACGGCGTATGACGAATCGATGATAGAACCAGGCTGGAAATTAGGCGCAGATGATTTTCTCTGTAAACCCATTGATAACGATGATTTGTTGCGCCGCATTCGAGTCTGCTTTCCGACGCCGTAGAGTTCATCAGTCTTAAATTTCGTCAGTCAGCGAAACTGGTTACTCCGCGATCGCTCTCGTCAATGTTTGACATTAATGCTTTGATTGCTCAAGGCATTTCCCTTTAGCTGTGAACTGCATCTTGACACTTGCCTGAAACCCTGTGATCCAACCCGGATACAGGTGTGGTGTGTATTGATTTACAGATTGCTCACTTTGCTGCATGTAACGCGTCTCCTGCATTGCATTGGGAAAAGGACGATCAAGGGTTTGATAAAGCCAGCGCCAAGCCGCTTCAAGTGCAGGATATTTGAGATGCGAACGTCGAGTTGATGCTTGATTTTGGCGATCGCGACAGCGGGTTTGACTTGCAAGAAACGAGCCTAATAAGCCATGAGCCGCAATGAGGAGGACAATGGTTTGGTATAGTCAAGCGGGGCTATTGTGTCTAGCAGTCCTAGCAGCGCGACGTCTTGCCCCTGCATCGCAACAGTGTTGTCAAATTAACTCGAAAGTAGAATCATCTGACATGATCAAGTCACAGGCTCTTCGTCTTCTATGTTAAAAACGCTCAATCTTGAGGTGATCGAGCGTTTTACTTGGTTTTACTCTAAGGTGCTATCCGTCTGCTATTTAGATACAACCCCTTTACGCCTAATCCGATATGCAAGCCCCGCTACCGCCAAGGTGCCAAAAATCGTGCCAGGTTCTGGTACAGAGGTTGGAGGAGACTGAAATTTCTTTGTCCAAGTGTAGATCCCTGTATGAGAGGTAGAGTCAGTGGTCTTATTGCGATCGCCCGCGATTGCACCCGAATCCGTAGCAGCAAAGGCAAAGGCGTAGTCTAGCTGGTCGTTAAAGGTGATCTTGGCAATTTCGCTCATTTGGAAATACTTTCCTTGCTGAACTGACACAGCCGCGATCGCAGCGATTACATCATCCAGCACCTTACTGCCTGTTGCATAACGAGCATCGTACTTAGGCTTTAGGTAGGTTGGATTGGACATTGGTTTGCCATAATTTGGATTTGGTTTACCATTTATGTTGCGGCGAGTATCAGTAACGGTTGGTCTCGTGTCGATGTATAAGCCAGCTCGATCTAGGTGTCCTACCAAATCCGCCTTCAACTCGTTCGTGTCCGTGTCAAAAGACAAACTGCCAATATTCGGGTCGCCAGAGCTATAAAGCCCTTTTGTGGTTAGGGCGGTTAGCATCTCGTCATACTTGCTAGGAATTAAGCTCTTCCATTCAGGCAGCAGAACCGAATCGTAAGCAGTCAAAAAGCCGTTGAGCCAGCTTTTAGCGAGTTGACCATTGTTGTTTGACCAATCTGCTAGCGTCACACTTTCAACCCGAACCGTATTTTTACCGAGTTTGGCAGAAAAGCCTACATTCGCTGTGATGGTCTCTGCGCTAGTCCACAGTTCAACATTGGTCTCTCGATTTTCATCCGTCAGCGCTTGAATTGCCTTTGCAACATTTCCCTGATTGTTGAAGTCATTTAATGACTTACGTGAGACTCCTTGCACGACTTCATAGGTAGGATTTGTGGGATCTTTGTACAGCCAAGTGTTGATATTGGCTGTATCAAATACAATCTCTTGAGGTCCAAGCGTCGCCGCAGAAGCTAACGTAGTAGCACTTGCTTCTAGAACGATCGCAACCGAGGCTCCGACGAATAGTCGCTTCAGGTTTTTCATAGTAGTGCGTCTCCCAAACTGAATAAAGATTGGATATTTCTAGCTCAAACTCGCCGGTCGTGATGTGGGGACTACAACACCTAACTTTTCCTAAGCAATGCCATATAAATCTATAGGGCAGACTTTAGAACTGCATGAAAAAATTCAGGATTTCCCTGCGGCTCTTGAGGCGTTGAGCGATCGTCTCTCCAGAGCGAAAGGTCCTTCATTGATGTAAATTTCAGCCAGTGTTACTTCACTCAGATATCCCGCCAGCTTTGTTGCAGCGCACTCGCTTTACATAATCTCTATTTGCAGCAGCTTTGGAATAAATGAATATAAAGTGTTGGCTAGAAAATAAAAATTTCTAAGACAACATGCTGACCACTGATGAGCGTTTTCTCTAATATCGCCAGTGGATGTAGCAAATCCTCTCCTAGCTGTAAATTACTTCGCTTTACTGTTTAACCAAATTGCTCAGCCGATTGCTAATTGCTTGAGCACCGTTAGTTCATCTACCAGAGTGGTAACAAAATGTCCCCTGAAGTTAAAGGTGAAGAACGATCATGCGCTGTTTAATTACTCGTGAGATAGCGTATAGGTGAATTAACTTTTACTAAACGAAACTGAGAGTGCAAAGAAGTGCCATGATGCTTCGCTTCATTCCTCGTCCCTATCTTGGCGAAGTACTGCTTGTCTGCATTCCGTGTGGAATAATGGCCTCTCTTAGGCAACTCTAGTATGTACATTAGACTCTAAAAGCTTAAATTGCTGGAGACAACCGATGAAAGAGCAACCAAGCTGGCAAACGATCCTGCTGGTGGGAGTGTTAGGAATTTTAGTCGCCCTCGGACTGAGTTCCTTTCTAATCATTAATCCGGGTCAGGCAGGAGTACTGAGCATTCTAGGCAAATCCAGAGATGGAGTGCTTCTAGAAGGTGTTCACTTGAAACCACCCTTTATTTCAAAGGCAGATATTTATGACGTAACAGTACAAAAATTTGAGGTGCCTGCTCAAAGTTCTACCAAAGATCTGCAACAGCTATCGGCTAGTTTCGCCATTAACTTTCGATTAGACCCGATGCAGGTCGTCACAATTCGCCGCACTCAAGGCACCTTGCAGAATATCGTGTCGAAAATCATCGCGCCTCAAACGCAAGAGTCGTTCAAGATTGCAGCGGCGCGACGCACCGTAGAAGAAGCGATTACCAAACGGGATGAACTCAAGCAGGACTTTGATGAAGCATTGGGAGAACGCCTGAATAAGTACGGCATTCTTGTTTTAGATACCAGCGTAGTCGATCTAAATTTTTCAACCGAGTTCTCAAAGGCGGTTGAAGAGAAGCAAATTGCAGAGCAGCGTGCGCAACGAGCAGTTTATATTGCGCGAGAAGCGGAGCAAGAAGCCGAAGCAACGATTAATCGAGCAAAAGGACAAGCGGAAGCCCAACGGCTACTGCGGGAAACTCTAACGTCAGAACTGTTGCAAAAGCAAGCGATCGAAAAATGGGATGGCAAATTTCCGCAGGTGTTAGGAGGCGAGGGTGCTGTCCCCTTCATTAATCTTGAACCCGCAAAACTACAGTCTACCCTCCCCTAAGCGTGCGGTAGCGCGTAATTCAGTAGCTTGCGATCGCGCGTTGGTTGGCTTTTCCCTGATTGTGTTTGTCGTGTTGATGGCCAGTAATACCTAGAATAACCAGGTTCAAAAGTGCATAACACTCTCTAGAAAACACTTAGAGTTTGAATCGCTTGTAGCAACTCTGGTGCGGCAGTGGCTGACCAAAATCCCTCCGCTCGTCTCCCAGATAAAACGATCAACCGCAGTGTGTAACTAGTGGGGTATCCTTCGACTTCTAGCCACACTAAACTGCTTTCTAGTTCACAGGCTATTTTCTCTTCGTCCATTAATTCGTTGGCAATCTGCTGTAGGGTTTGGCTGAGTTGCTCCGCAAGACGGCAGAAATCGTTGAATTCCGCTTCGGTGAGTTCGACTGCCCAATCCTCTGCTCCCACTAATCCTTTAAACTCAGAAGCGGTTGGGTTCCATCCAACTCGCCAACCCGACCCAGTTTTAAGCAGTCGTCCCATGAGGTTCTATTTCAATAACTGCGCTCCACCAGAAGGTTGGCGTAGGGGGGTGCGAGGAAGTCCTGGTGCTGGAGATGGGGTCGGTGGCGATGAGGCGTTCTCTAACGGACTAAAAGCAGTGACTAAGGCTTGAATGAGCGCGTTGCGCTGTTTACGATCGAGCTTGGCAATCGCGGCACGATCGCGCTCAAACGGATTTTGCTTCAAATTGTCTGCACCGGGATAGGTGGAGACATCCATCGGCTCATTCACTCCTAAATAATCAGCTAGAGTAAACTTCCAATCGAGGCGATAGTTGACCGGCCGCCCTTTCCCATAGTAGTGATAGCGGATCAAACGGCTCACCAGCGTGTTGTTCAGATCGACCTTTCCGTTTGCACGATTGACATACTGGTTTTCGAGGGGAAGATCAGGCAACATTTGATAAATTCGTCGCCAAACCTCTTGAATTCTGACGCGTCCTGGCGATGCAGGACTGGCTGGAGTCGCGTTCGATTGTGCTAGTAGATGAGGTGAGTTAACGTCTTGCGATCGTATCGGCTGAGGACTCGGTGCTTCTTTAGCAACAGACAGATGAACACGGCTAACCAAGATGGAGGTCAGCAGCAGTAACCCGATCAACAGCCGCTTAGAGGTTTTCATCGTCTCAGGCACTCCCGTCTTAAATCGAACGTCTAATTTGATTGACCATCTAAAAATTGAGCATCCAAAAAGCGAGGTGAAAAGACTTCACCCCGCTCTAGATTAGACCTTATTCGCCAATGATTTCCGGTTGGGTCAGTTCATCGGACATCTCAATGATCGCCCGCATTACAGGTTTCATCATTGGATCTTCACCGCTATCAAAATCCTCAAAGCGACGTCGCTTAGCGCGGTTCGCAACTTGAACAGTAATGCGATAGCGGTTAGACGCCGCGTTGATCAGCTCATCGGCGCGGCGCATGAGTTGAACCGTATCAAAGGATGGACGTTTATGGAGAGAGCCAGATTTTGCCATAGGATTTGGAATGTTAGTGATGCGGTCTATGAGTGAGTGACTACCACACCCTACTAGATTATCTACTTAGATTATAGGGATGACATTTTACTCGACGTTATGTAAAGTTTTAAAGACCTCTGTTAACGATGATAGAGTTCAAGTAACGTTTTTTTAATTACATAGTTTAGCCCTAGCTCAAATTATTCGGCTTCATGCAAACGCTTGTCTCTCCGTCTCAATCCAACCGCGTTCAGGCTCTGCCAGCCTCCCTCAGAATACTGGCATTGGGTGATAGTTTAGTTTACGGCTTTGGCGATCCGGTTGGGGGTGGCTGGGTTGAGCGACTCAGGCGGCAGTGGATGACACCAGGAGGAGCGAATCACGCGCTGTATAACCTGGGAGTGCGGGGCGATGGAGTGCGGCAGGTTTCGCATCGGTTGGAAGATGAGTTTAAGAGCCGAGGCGAGTTGCGAAATCGCGTTCCTGATTTGATTATTTTATCGGTTGGAGTAAATGATTCCTCGCGATTAGGGCGACCAGACGGCAAGAATTACACTGAGTTTGATCAGTTTGGGGCTGAGATGACGGACCTGCTCGATCGCGCTCGGCGCTTGTGCCCCGTTTTGTTTGTGGGCATGATTCCGGTGAATGAAGAACAAATGCCGTTTCTTGACTGCTTGTATTACAACCACGCTGATCAATATCGCTACAAAGAAGCCACACGATCGGCGTGTGACGATCGCCGAATTCCCTATCTCGATCTCTTTGACCTTTGGATGGCGCGTGGATCAGAGTGGTGCAAGGCGCAGTTTACAGAAGATGGATTGCATCCAAATGTGTCTGGCTATCAAACTCTTTTGCAAGATGTATTAAATTGGCAGGCATTTCAGCAATGGATTGGGGAAGGCGATAAGGTATAAGATGCCGATCGCGAAGGAAAAATAATCATGACGGTACTGGTTCTTGCGACGGGAAATCCAGGAAAGTTGCGTGAGATTCAACCTTATTTGGAAGGGTTGAGTTGGGACCTGAAGCTAAAGCCTGAGGAAATAGAGGTCGATGAGGTAGGGATAACGTTTGCTGAGAATGCAGCGCTGAAAGCCTCACAAGTGGCGATCGCCACTGGAAACTGGGCGATCGCGGACGATTCGGGTTTAGAAGTGACGGCGCTAGACAACGCGCCAGGCATTTTTTCGGCGCGATACGGAACATCTGACGCGGATCGGATTGAGCGATTATTGCGGGAATTGGGCGATCGCCCGGACCGAGAGGCGCGGTTTGTGTGTGCGATCGCGGTAGCTCGACCTGATGGCGCGATCGCGATGCAAACCGAGGGAATTTGTCCTGGTGAGATTCTTCTGGCTCCCCGTGGGGAAGGTGGGTTTGGCTACGATCCGATCTTCTTTGTGCCCGAAAAGGGATTAACGTTTGCAGAAATGCCCCCCGCGATGAAACAGGAGGTGAGCCATCGCGGACGGGCATTTCAGGCGCTATTACCCCAACTGAAGGCGCTGGAATCTTAATGCGATCCCCTTTGAAAGGTTCTGGCAAAGCGATTAGCGCAGAGCGCAACTCCGAAGGAAACGCTCTAAAGTCACTGCGGCGTCTGCCAGATTTGCACTGTTTGACCGTTAGTGACTAGAAACCGATTATTCGGACTAAAGTCAAACGTATACGCCCCTTCGATCGCTTTCACCGTCTGACCACTTGCCACATCCCACAACCGAATGCCTTGGGTGGGAATTGGTTCGCTCTGGACAGTCGGCAGCAGTAAGGCACTCATTGCCAGCACTTGTCCAGTTGGACTAAAGGCTAGATGTCCTGCGTTGATTGGCATGATCGGGTGACCCGCTGAGTCTGCAACCTTGAGCGTTCGTGCCGACTGGTAAGTTTTCAGATTCCACAATCGCACGCTGTTGTCCTGGCTACTGCTGGCTAGCGTTTGACCATCTGGACTAAAGGCGATCGCTTGCACCGTCTTTTGGTGTCCTCGCAGGGTAATCAGCCGTGCCCCTGTTGTAGCGTTCCAAAGCTTAACGCTATGGTCAACATCTGCGATCGCGATCACTTGCCCACTGGGGCTAAACATCATGGGCAGTCGATCATCGGTGGTGACGGTTTCATTCACAAGAGTGCGAATCAGCCGACCCGTTGAAATCTCCCAAAGCTGTAGCCTGTTTTTGTCGGTAGCCGTAGCAACTCGTTGACCATCAGGGCTAATCAGCACCGTATGCACGATTCCACCGGCGGGTTGTAGCCGAATGGTTTGCCGTACCTGTCCAGTTTGAAGATTCCAGATCTTGACCGTCTGGTCGGAACTACCGCTCGCTAGGAACTGGGCATCGGGACTGATGGAGATCGCTCTGACTGCGTAGGGATGAGCAGCTATAGCCCGAATAACTTGTCCTGTATCGGTTGCCCATAGGCGAATGTTGCCATTTGAGAGACCTGCGGCAATTAGACGGCTATCTGGCGTAAACGCGATCGCATTTGCCACATCCCCCACAATTCGAGTCGGTTGGGTCGGCGGTTCTTGAGCTTGTCCTTTGTAGGAAGAAGATTCCGTCGCCTGTCCTCGCACTAAGGTAACGAGTCGCGTTCCTCGCTGAAGGTTCCACAGAGCCAGTGTGCTGTTGTTTGTTGCTCCGACACACGCCCGCTCATAGCTATAGCTGCTCACAGCCAGAATTTGACTGTTTGGACTAATCGCTTGATCTAGGGTGTAAACAGGACAGGAGATATTTGGATAAAGTGCCTTGAGATTAATTTGTTGTCGTTGTTGCAGGTTCTGCCAAGGATTGACAGAGGATGGAGTATCGAGAGCCGTTCCGACTCGGTTGAATAGGGCAGGAACATAGCGGATAAAGCGCTCTCCCTGTAAATATAGAGCGTCGGTCGTGCAACTGCCGCAGCCCTGCGCTTGAGCCAGCTTAGAGACGACTTCCCATGAGATGCCTGCCCACGGCAGATGCCCTTGAGGAGCCTGAGTGCTGTACTTCAATTCCGGCTCTGTGAGCCAGTCAGGAGCAATGAAATTCGTGGGGTCTGGTGTGGTGCGAGTCCAGCCGACGCGATCGCCAAACGCTTTCACGGCAGCATTAACGTTCGTTGGATTCTGAGCCAAGGCTTCTTGCCAGATTCGCTGCTGCACACCAAAGCCAAAGCGACCTCCACTCGCATCTCGCCACATCCGATCGAGAGTCTGAATCGCTTCTGCTGGAATAGTGTTCGCTCGTGGGACTGCAAACAGATCACCATCTGCATGTATCCACTGCTGTAAAATGCGCCGGGTTTCTTGATCTGCTGCCTGCCAGTTCTTGGCAGCGAGCAAATTCTGTAGCAGCTTATAGTCTTGGCTAGGAGCCGCAGTCGTTTGTGCCGTTAGGACAGAACGCTGACTCAAATCCGCTGCCATTCCTGCAAGCGATTGCGAAAGGGTGATTAGTAGACCAATTCCCAGAGGGAGTAGGTAAGAAATCCGATGGTTCATGTGGCTGTGTTGAACGATGCGCTTAAGGTAGATTGGATGAGTCTGGTTGGACTTTCCACTTTGGACTTTCCACTTTAGTGACTCACCAGATTGAGAAACCTGAATCCCAGACTTCAATTAATTCAGATAATTCAGACAGACTGAGCCGTGCCTGTAGTTCCTATAGGCATAAGTCAATGGCATTTTTTCAGAGCAATGCCTTGTGGGTCAAGAGCGCTAGAGAGTTCATCTGCTACCGAACAAATCGAAAGCTGGCAACAATATCCTGAAAAGCGCTGCGTAGAGGTTGCTCATTTGGGTTGAGATAGCCCACACTCAAGAGAATGATTTGGCGGTTCGGGCTATAGAATGCCACATTATCGGATGCGTAAAGCCCATCTGCCGTGTATGCAATGCCCGCTTGTCCGTCCACTTTCAGCGATCGCACGTTCTGAATTCCTGGTTGATGCCCTTTGGCCCAATTTATAAGAGAGAGTTTTTTAGGATTGCTGTGTACTGAAACATCAATGCTGGGAGGATATTCTGTTCCGCCTTCATATTTGCCTGCCTGAATGTTGTCGTAGACCTTCTGAGGCCAGAGAGAAAGACTCGACCGCAGCGTTTCTCCGGCTCGTGGCTGTTTCTTCTCATGAGTCTTATCTAAAGCCAATTGGGTTGGATAGCTGAAGCGAAACCCAAACTGCTTATTAGTGTAGCTTTTTCGAGTTGTTGAGGTCGATTGACGCGTTAATACAACGCGAGTTTGATTTTGCTGAAGCGGCTTTGTAAGCGGCGTAAGTCCGATAGTTTGTTCTGGGAACATCAGAACTGCTGCCGAAGCACTTGCTGTTAGTGAGAGAAAACCAAGAATAAGTCCAAATTTGCGAGTAGCCATACGTTTCTCCGAAAATACGCTTCTTCAAGGATTTTGTAGAAAGCGCAAAATGAATGTTGTGCAACGATATTAGCCTCGCTGTTCAGTTGATTGGGGAGTTGTTCTCAAATTTGATACAGATACAGCTTCGCGATCGCATCCAATAGCCTCGCTCAAGTAGTCTTATCCTGTGAAATCATCCCAACAACACCTTTAACAGCGTGAATATAATCGCTAGGATGTAATAAAATTTGCAGTCCTCGCATACCAGCAGAAATAGAGATGACATCAAAAAGTTCAATCAATTCATCAACGTAGACTGGATACTCTTTTTTGCACGCTAATGCTGTCACCCCTCCGCGAATGTATCCTGTAAGGGGCTGCACTTCCTTAAGAGAAACCGTTTCAATTCTTCGATTTTCAGATAGTTGCGCGAACGCTTTGAGATCTAGCTGAGTATTGCCTGGAATCACAGCAAGAGCAATTCCATGTTTATCACCTCGCACCACCAAAGTTTTAAACACTTGTTCCGCAGGCAATCCGATTTTCTGGGCAACGCTTTCTGCCGCTAGATCGTTAGGATCGACCTCATAGGTTCGCAGTTCGTAGGAGATACCAAGATTGTCTAAAACGCGAATGGCGTTGGTCTTCATGAGTCGTCGAAGCTAGGCAAATAGGGCAGATCAGTTCTACCTAAATCATACCCAAGCTGGCTCAGCAGCGTCGCTAATTGGCCTCTGTGATGGGTTTGATGATTAAACAGATGAGTCACGAGCAGCCAAGCGGGTCGTGTTCGCGTCTTCACAGGTTGTTGAGTACTGGTAAAGGCGAATGGTGCATTTAGCCACTCTGGAGAGAGCCGAGTTGTCCAATTTAGAATATCTTGATCGGTGCGATCGCGCGCTCGCCGTAATTCGTCAAAGTCAGCATACAGGTCTTCATCGAGTTTAGCGATAAAGGGCTGATGGGTGAAGCGTCCCATCCAGATGCGATCGCCGATCAAAATATGGTTTAACGTTCCATGAATTGACTTGAAAAAGGCTCCCAAATCTTCTTTTCGCTTTGCGTCAGGAATATCTGCACAAACTGCATAGAGTTTCTGGTTCATCCAATAGTTATACTCAGCCAGTGTGGTGTAGTACATGCGATTGGCTCCGCTAAGCTCTGAAGCGTTATTCATGTTCCGATTTTGAATTAAACTGCTGCGTTGTAATGTGCTTTTGAGACCGCAATTAATATCTTGTGCCTTACCGTTATAGATTCTGTTGTCAATTGATCTCGAACACTTTTTATATTTGTTACAGATCGGAGTGACGTTGATCTAACCAGATGCGGATCTCTTGCTCAGAACTAAATGTATTAGACTTGCGAGTTTCCGGATCATACGTTTTGAAGTAGTTGTTGCCCTTGCGATCGCGGCGGTGCGACACTTGCGGTTCATAGCGGTTTGCGATCGTATTTATCCAATGTTGCCAAATCTGGTCAAGTCGAATTTTCATGATTATTTCTCCGTTGTTTGGCATGGAAAAGCAGAGGACAAAATGCTTGCCCTATGTGCTTTTCGAGCGCCGTAGTTGTATTTCCTCTAACGTTAATTTTGAGTCATTTTTTCTTGTCTAAACAGATGCAGTTAGACTAAATTGTTATGAATACAGTTTATTTTTTAGTCACTGTTATGGTCTTTCCTGCCCATAACTGTATTGCTGATCGCTAACGGCGGAGAAATGAACACAGAGGAATGAACGATGAAAATAAAGCCCATTGATGCAACGCCGTCTTCAACGTTGTATGAGCAAGTTGCCGATCGGATTCGCACGTTGATCAGCGAAGGTACATTACAAGACGGCGATCGCTTACCGTCTGTTCGCAAGCTTCATCAGCAACTCTCCATCAGTATCTCGACTGTTCTTGAAGCCTATCGCTCTCTTGAAGATCAAGGAGTGATTGAAGCTCGTCCGCAGTCAGGCTATTTTGTCAAGCCCGTTCACCTCAACCCTCCAGATGAACCCCATCAGTGTACGTTGCCAAAACAAGCGCTTCCCGTTGATATTTCTCTAGCGTTTCGAGTCAGTGAAACGATGCGCGATACCTGCAATGTTGGCTTAGGAACAGCGGTTCCCGGTATTGAATTGCTGCCTGTTGACGCATTAAATCGGTTGATGGGAAAAATCTTGCGGACAAATCCTGCGCTCCTGCACACCTACAGTCCATCGAATGGATGTGAAGCGTTGCGCCATGAGGTTGCCAAACGATTAATGGAGGCAGGATGTTCTTTATCTCCCGATGACTTAGTCATTACCAATGGTGCAACCGAGGCGATTCATTTAGCATTGCGAGCTGTGACGAAACCAGGAGACATCGTAGCGATCGAGTCGCCGACCTATTATGGATTTCTAGAAATCTTAGAATCTTTGCACCTCAAAGCGTTGGAAATTTCAACTCATCCAAAAGATGGAATCTCCCTTGAGCAGTTGGAAATTGCCCTCGAACAACGCCCTATTGCCGCTTGTCTTCTAGTGTCCAACTTTAGTAATCCATTGGGCAGTTGTATGAGTGACTCGAAGAAAAAGCACCTTCTGGAACTGCTCGAACGCTATGACGTACCTTTGATTGAAGATGACACCTACGGCGAGACGTTTCTGTCAGGGCATCGGCCTAAAGCGATTAAAGCGTTTGATACAACAGAACGGGTGTTGTATTGTGCATCGGTTAGCAAAACGCTGTCGCCTGGATTGAGAATTGGTTGGTGTGCGCCAGGACGCTATCAGATGAAGGTTCAACAGTTGAAAATGGCAATGAACTGGACAACCGCGATCGCACCTCAACTGACGGTCGCCGCATTTCTATCGACGGGCAGTTACGATCGCCATCTTCGCCATCTCCGCCGCGCTTATCAAGCCCAGCTTTCCCGCATGACTCAAGCCATTTGTGAGTATTTCCCCTGCCCAACGCGAGTCACTCGACCCGGCGGCGGGCATGTGCTGTGGCTAGAATTACCCAATGAATTTGACGCGATGGCACTCTACGAAAAGGCGCTGGAACATCGCATTAGCGTGGCTCCTGGTAATATGTTTTCGCCCTCTGGAAACTATACAAACTGTCTCCGGTTAAATTGTGGACTGCCGTGGTCACAAACCATTAATGACGCGATGCAAACGCTAGGATCTCTAGTTAAACAGCAGTTGGCTAAGAAGATGCTGGGCGTCGAGGAAAGAAATGATGGTTTAGAATAGACCTCATTTGTGGCCACTATGAACCTTATAAACAAACTGCTCAACGTTTACTACCTCAGGGTGATTGCCCTGTTATTAAGTTGCACGGGGCTATTTCTTGCTAGTTGGATTGTCGTGCCCCCTCCCGTGATTGCAGTGCTGCCGTTAGCCGTGGGCGCAGCGGAGGTGAGTCCTTGGCTGATTGGACTCAATGCGATCGCAACGTTAATTGCCCTCAAGCTGTTGTCAAACCGGGGATCTTATGTCGTGTTGGGGATCAGTATAGTGGCGTTAGTCATCAGTACATTGCCGCTGGTGCAGTTTTCGGGAGCCAATCAGGAAGCTGCGATCTCCATGAAAGTGGGTCTCGGTGAAACGTACTTAACTCAAATCTCTCAAGCGAAAATGCGTCCTGATCCGTTTGTTTTGATCGATGCATTTCGCGGAATCCCGACTCAAGAGATCCGTAAAACAACAGGAATTCAAGTGGCGAGTCCTGATGGCGTTCAGTTAACGATGAATGCATACCGCCCGATGGAGCCGGGTAAAAATCCAACCATTATCATGATTTACGGAGGAGCGTGGGTAACGGGTTCTCCGTCCGCCAATGAAAATTTTAGCCAATACATGGCGGCTCGCGGATATACCGTAATGGCAATCGATTATCGTCATGCACCTCAGTATAAGTTCCCAACACAGATAGCAGATATTAAAACTGCACTTGAGTTTATTCAGCAACATGCTAATGAATACGATATTGATATTAATAGAATTGCATTGATGGGCCGTTCGGCAGGCGGGCACTTAGCAAAATTAACGGGCTTTCAATCTCAAGTGTTGCCAATTCGGGCGATCGTCAGTTACTACAGTCCAGTGGAGCTGACCCTTGGCTATGAAGATCCGCCCTCTCCTGACCCACTAGACATACAGGCTATTTTGCGATCGTTTCTAGGCGGCACTCCTCAAGAGTTGCCAGGATTATATCGGCAGGCATCTCCTTACGAATATGTGAAACCTGGATTGCCACCAACTCTGCTGATTTATGGCAAGCGTGATCACGTCGTTCAATCAAAATATGGACGCGCCTTGTATGAAAAGTTAAATAAAAATGGCAATACTACTGTATTCATTGAAGTTCCATGGGCAGAACATGCGTTTGATGCCGTGTTTAATGGAGTGGGTAATCAACTAGCCCTATATTACACCGAGCGGTTTCTAGCTTGGGCATTGCGTTAGCTCACATCCTATACCCGCTCCTATCGCCCAACGTAAAATCCTAAGTGGCTCGCCACCGGGCGTTCTCGCATCGGTAATCGAGTCTGAATTGGTGCATTTAAAACCTGCGCTCCTGTTGGCGTTTCCACAGCTAGAGTTACAGATCCACCGCCATCTAAGTTTAGAGCAGCATCGGCTCCCAATTGGGTCACAATATAGTCTGTCAATTCGGCGATCGTTAGCCCTTCGCTATAGCGAAACTGCTTTCCATCAACCACCACTAACCAAACTTTCTCACCTGTTTTATCGATCGCAATGGCTGTGCGTGGATATGGCTCATCTTTTTTTGCCACGTCTGGGGGCAGAGACACAGGTTTGCCTTGCTTCACTAATACATCATTTCCCGCGATCGCCTGTGCCGTCCCCGCCGGACACACTCCAAGCTTATCGATTTGAGCGCGATTTTGGGCCGAAAAGCAGAGCGTAGACCAATCATACTGAGGCAAAGAATAGGTTGTCCCGTTGGAGACGACTTGGCCTGTATTGTTTGCCCCATCCCCACTACGAGGATAGAAATCCCACGGCGCTAATTCTCGAAACGGATAGAAAAAATTGGCGTTAATGGCAACCTGAACGCGAAATTCCCTAAGAAACTCTGAAACGGTTCGCGCTTTGACTTCTGGCCTATTTCGCTCTGCCCGAACTCCCGGAGTGGCAAACACCTTCAGATTCTGAGCAGATAGATCTAAGCGAACAACGTGAATCATGACCGGACGGGGAAGGGCTATGGCATCCCGGGTGTAGGTCACATTGGGAAAGAGCGATCGCGTCTCATCCGTACGAGGGGGACGAGAGAATTGCGCCAAAACGTACAGCAAGATTGGAATACTGAGCAATCCTCCCACTAAAATACTGAAAATCGGTTTAAGATGTCCCGGAAAATGCAGTTTCATCATTGTTATTGAGGATTGAGTGACTGGGAATTGATGGTAACAACTTACACATCACATGGTTTACTGTACTTCAGGCTGAATCTTGCAATTTCCGCTATGCCGAACTTCACTCACCAAAATCTTCAAAATCGCTCCTTCAAAGCGCAGAATCTAGCTGGATCTGACTTTCAGGGTGCAGACATTCGAGGGTGCAACTTCAAAAATGCTCAGTTGAATGGGGCAAATTTTACAGGCGCGATCACAGGTCTGAGCAGACGGCAGAAAGTTGGTTTGGTCTTGCTGACGATCAGCGTTGCACTCGTTAGCGGAGATGCGGTTTCTCGGCTCGTGTTGAATACGATCTCACAATCGCCCTTAGACAAGAGTGCAGAATTCATTCCTGTCCTGGCTATCATCCTCAGTGTGACGAGCGTTTGTTCCACACTGGCTGCGCTGTGGCCTAACACGAAACGAGGACAAATCGCCCGAATCACCACTGCGACGTTATGCGGTGCATTAATGGGATTCACCATCGCCTTCTTTTACGGATCAGCACTGCACCATTATCTCACGATCTACGAGCTACATCACCCCGATACAATACCCCTAGAGCTTTATGACGCGACTCGACGTTTAGCCGGACAGCGCACTAGACTGGCTCAGCGAGGAATCGTGATTGGCGCGATCGCGCTCCTGCTGTTGACGCGATTTAGACATACTCCAGCCTTTAAAGTCGCGATCGCCATTGCCGGAACCATTGTCAGCTACGGGGCTGCTTTTTTCTGGGGCACAACAGCAGGCGCGTTTCTCAGCACGCATGAGTTTGGGTTTGGAGTGTTACTAAGCCTTGCGACGGTGTTCTACTTGGGGTGTACAACTCTGTCGCTGCGATCAATTGTCTACCACTGGAAAAACGTCACTGGCACCTCGTTTCGAGAAGCCGATTTGACGGATGCAACGTTTAAGAATACAGACTTACGGCACACAGACTTTTCTAAAGCGATTGGCTACATCGCTACGGATTTGAGGTAAAGTCAGCTATACTCGACCGCTAATAGTGCTATGGATCTGCTACTGCTTGGGGCTGCGATCGTTGTTACGTTTTTGGTATTTACATGGCTTGTCAAAGTAGTCAAAGCCACGGTAAAAACGGCACTTCTAGTTGCGATCGTACTGTTTGCCTTGCAGTTTATTGGCATTGGGCCTGACAAGGTGACACAAGAGATCGGTCAAATAGGCCAATTCCTGTGGCAACTTGTGCAGGGTCTAAGTACAGGACAAAAATCGTAAAACAGCAAAATATCCAGCCATGCGGCTCTCTAGATTCAGCAGAATCTGCCGAGCCAGATTCACCGTTTTGAACCGATACAGGGCGACGAGGAACAAAGCCAGAAAGGTGACTCGTGCACCATGCCAGCCGAGATGAGGCTCCCAGGTGCAGCGTAATTCGGTAATCTGATGCATAGGGTCTCATATCATTTATTGCTATTTGCATGAAACCCTTTCCTGTTCCCACTTTGCAAGTTTTTGTCCCGTACTTAGTTGATTTGCATATGATCTTCTACCAAAGGGATGGGGTAGAGAGGATGGGGATTTTACAATATAAGTTTTGTCAGCTCTAAAGCTTCATCCCAGAAGAATTTACAGGTGGATTTACATTCTTGCTAAGCATCTGTATTGCCTAGTTCACCAGCAAACTGTGACTGGATGAATGGCGATCGCGATCGCTAAGATAGACTTCTGTTCATCATTCAGCATCTCCCTTGAAGAATTCTGTCGTTTCCGCCTCATCGCCTAGGTTGACTAGAATTGGCGCACTCTATGCTGTTTTAGCGTATACCGCTTGGGGGATTGTTCCACTGTACTGGAAGTTGTTCGGACAAATTCCAGCCTTAGAAATCCTCAGCCACCGAATCATTTGGTCGATGGTCTTTCTAACTGTACTTCTTGTGCTTCAACAGCGTGGAGCTGAGTTGCGTCAATTAGCACGCGACCCTAAAACGCTGAGTGCTTTACTAATGACAACTGTTCTGATTTCCTTCAACTGGGGATTGTTCATCTACAGCATTACGATCAATCAGGTTGTTGAAGCGAGTTTGGGATACTACATCAATCCTCTGGTCAGTGTGTTACTGGGATCTGTGTTTCTCAAAGAGCGATTGAATCGGGGGCAAACGATCGCGGTGGTGCTGGCGGCAGTGGGAGTAGCAAACTTTGTAAGGAACTTTGGTCAAATCCCTTGGATTGCGATTGGTTTAGCCGGATCGTTTGCGCTGTATGGTTTTCTGCGTAAACTAATTCCGGTCACGCCACTGGTCGGCTTAACGGTAGAAACAGGCTTAGCAACTCCTGCCGCATTGATATTCGTTGAATACTTGGCAAGCCAGGGAACAGGACATTTAGGGATCAATGGATGGCTGACCGCTTTGTTTGTCGGCTGTGGTGTGGTGACTTCATTTCCGCTGCTCTGGTTCAACAATGCCGCTAAACGGTTACGGCTCTCAACATTGGGATTTTTTCAGTACCTTGCACCCAGTCTGCAGCTTTTGTTAGGCGTGTTCCTCTACCATGAGCCTTTCACTCTGACTCACACTGTCACCTTTACCTTGATTTGGACAGCGCTTGTGATTTACTCAGTAACTTCCTTGAGGACGGGGCAAGTGGCAACATAAAACTTAGACTCTTCTCAACGCAACCTGTACTCGCGCAACAAACTCGGATTCACGATCAAATGTTCAAGCACTTGCTTTGATTTCAACTGTGTCTAATCTAACTGCCCGTTTTTTTCGGTTTTTCAAGTATCTCAACATTGGGGTGATATCAGAAGTGATTCGCCGCAGTGGGCAGCATCGTTTATTTGGTCTATCCGCAGAAATCGCTTATAACGCTGTCTTTGCGCTATTTCCAGCAATTCTGGTCGTTCTAACCGCGATCGGGCTGCTGAATATTCCAGAGTCAGAATTTCGTCACTTCACTCATCAAGTGAGTGGCGTCATCCCAAATGAAGCAATGATACTGATTCAAAAAGTTCTGCCGCAACTGAGTATCGCCCGCACTCGGGGACTTTTCTCGCTCAGTTTCCTGGCAGCGATTTGGGTGTCCTCCAGCGTGCTAGGAGCGGCAATGGCGGCGTTAGATCAAATTCATCAAATCCCTCGCGATCGCGTTCGTCCCTTCTGGAAGGCAAAGCTGGTCTCGATTGGACTGAGTTTAGGAACCTTTCTATTGCTCGTCATCGCTTTGCTGGTCATCTTTATTGGTGATGTGAGCGTCACGGTTGTGGCGCAGCGCAGCGGCACGATGGCTCCCAGCCTGTTTCGGTACTGGCATCTGCTGAGTCTACCGATCGCGTTAGGAATTGTGGCGCTCTCCCTTGGTTTTATTTACCGTTTTGGAACGAGTCGCTGGCGCAAAGGAACCCCAATTATGCCGGGAGCCATTTTGGCAGCGCTCCTGTGGGCAGTTCTCTCTGGGCTACTTCGGTTTTATGTTTCACGCTTTGGCTACTATAACCAAGCCTATGGCGCGATCGGGGCAGCCATCATCCTGCTGTTGTGGCTCTACCTCAGTGCATTTGCGATGTTATTGGGGAGTGAGTTAAATGTCGTGGTGGGAGACGCCATGCGACAGAAATCAAGGCAAAGGGAAGGGCTAGTGAACTAGACTTGTGGAGAAAGACAATCAAAGGCGGCGTTGCTGAAGTGTAATGCTAGATTTGGCACAAAGATCGTCAACTTATGGGGTAGATGAAGCGCATTACAACTAGCTAATCTAAGTACAGGACAAAAAGTACAAGACAAAAACCTTTGTCCTGTACTTAGCCTCAATTCATACTTCTATTATTCAACGCCCGGAATTTTATTAGATGACAGTTGAACTCTCATGCACCAGAGTTATTTTTAAATGCCTTCATGTTCGCATCTACAGCATTCATGAAGCCCCGATTATTCACAATCGTCCTAGGTAATTGATTGGCTTTGATTGCTGCTTCAACCACATCTTGAGCAGTCAACTTTCCTTGATTGCAGCCATCGGCAAAGGCTCCATACCCTCTCAGTCCTTGGTTACGAAAGTATCCTTGATACGCCAAGAAAACTACATCATATGGGGTCATAGACGGAATTGCAGAATTGGAACCTGCTGTAAAATTCGCGATCGTTGATTCTGCACGAGCCATTGGCACAGAAAACCCAACGAGCAGGAGCAGGAGCGATCCAAGCGTGAGTATCCGATAATGCATTCGTGTTCTCCTGATTCATTCCGTGAATTTTGAATGTTCAACAATTAGCGCCGATTACTTTGAATTCTTACAGTAACTTCTCGTAATCTTGCTTAAAGTCGTCAATTAAAATCCTCAGAGATTCTATCAGACTTTCGCCAAAAAGCCACTGACTCTAGAACAACAAGTGGAGATGATTGTGTAAGGAAGCCGAGAGGGATCGTTTCAGCAGCGGGATCAGCAAATTGTAGAGGAAGTGTAGCGTCAGGTAATGGAAACTGGAAAAGCATGATGCAACACGCAAACTGGAAAGGTTATTGCATTGCTGCTTGGATCGGGCAAGCCTTGTTAGCGATCGCAGGCATTACTGCATGGGCACTCCAGTTAATGAGGCAAAGAATGATTCCAATTTATTCTGATTAACAAAACTTAATTCCAAGATCCACCGATTGGAAGACTTGCTAAAATCTGGTTTTAAGCAAGCTAATGGATAATTGTAATGAACTCTATAAATATGCTTGCTGCAATTCCTGAAGCATCTGTCCCTTCAATAGAGCTAATTATATTAACAGGATTTCTGGCTGTAGGATTGGCACTAATTCACCTGTTCTCTAGTCGATTACGGTTTCTTCAAGCAACTCCTCGTAGCTATTGGCTCTCATTTAGCAGTGGTGTTTCGGTTGCTTATGTGTTTGTACATATTCTGCCTGATCTAAGCGACGCCCAGAAAACGATCCAGCAAGACTTAAATGTAGAACTAGCGTTTCTAGAACATCACATCTATTTGTTGGCGTTATTTGGTCTAGCTGTATTTTACGGATTGGAACGAGCCGCGAAAATATCACGGCGACGAAGCCAAGAGATGGGCAATGGAGATGTGACCAGTACTGAAATGTTCTGGCTACACATGGCTTCCTTTGCTATTTATAATGCGTTGATTGGCTACCTGCTGCTGCATCGGGAAGTGTCAGGGTTAACAAGTCTGCTATTTTTCGCGATCGCTATGGCCCTGCACTTTATCGTGAATGACTATGGCTTGCGCGAACACCACAAGAAGATGTACGACCACGCCGGACGCTGGATTTTAGCCGCTGCTGTGATTGCAGGTTGGGCGATCGGTAGTGGCACAAAACTCTCTAACGCTGCGATCGCAATTCTGTTTGCATTTTTAGCGGGTGGTATTGTGCTTAATGTATTAAAAGAAGAACTGCCAGAAGAACGAGAAAGCCGCTTCTGGGCATTTGCGGTGGGGGCAGTTGGATATGCTGCGCTGCTGCTGGTGTTGTAGCTGCTGTTTCAGAATTTCTCCTTCTCCTACTAAGTCGTCCGGACTTTGATAGTGTTTCAGCAATTCATCGAGCAATTCAGGTCGAAATGTCATAATCGTTGTTCTTTCGGTTCAGAGGTTTATTAGATCAAACTTCTGACCCTCTGACACAGAACATTTTACAAACTCCGCCCGATAGCTTAACCTTTGACAACCTGAACAGTGAATTTGAGTTTGAATAGAGCGAATCACTAAAGTAATTTGCGTGTCTTCGGAATCGATCTCCCAACGCTCCAATCGGAGTTGCGATTCAGTTGGCAATAATTTTAGAAGCAGTTCCAATTGGAAGAAGAGAGCTAACACCCACCTTCCGAACTAAGATCAGATTTTTCTAGCTGGACGGCGGATGAACAACTTTCGCCGTTTTCACACGTCTGCAACATCCATAGGGCTGCCAGTTCCTACGGCTTCGTTAGGCAACGGCTCGACGCCACCGCCATTGGGAGCGAGACCGTCCAACCCTTGCACAAGTCGATCGAGTTCCTGTTGCATCTGCATACAGACTTGCTCATAGCAGGCATCGACATAGTCCCGATCGTTTGCCGCTGCCCGACCTGCGCGCTCAAACACGATCGGCGCACACACCCGAGTGTGGATCTGCACAGGCAACGGAATGTTAGGCAACGGACCCACTGCTAATCCCCACGGCAATCCTAGGTAAACGGGAAAGACGATCGGATCAATCCCCAACGGCCACGGCATTCCCCACTCGTGCAGTTGTCGCAGTTGCGGGTAGAGATTCGCCAGAATGATCAGCGTCTCGTGAGCACCGATCGAGATCGCCGGAACAATGGGCACCCCTTCTCGCAGGGCGAGTTTAATAAACCCTTTCCGTCCTGCAAAGTGAATGCGATGACGATCGTGGTGCGGTCGCCATAAATCTTCAGCGCCGCCAGGGTAGACCAAGACTGCTGCATCCTTTTGCAGAGCAGCCGCTGCCATGTGAGGATGCGCTCGGATGGCTCCTAATTGCACCGTCAGTTTGGAATACCCAGGAACCATCCAGACGTTGGGGTGCATCAGCCCATACACTAATCGTTCTGCACCAAAGCGGTGAAACCAGTCCACCATAAACATCAAGGTGTCTGGGGCGATCATGCCGCCATTGTGAGATCCGACAATCAACATCTTTCCCGATGGGGGTAAGTGCTGCCAGCCATCGCTTGTCACCCGAAAATAGTGGCGATAGAGCCAGTCTCCTAACGGCAGAAGGGCTTGAATGACGCTGGGGTCTCGTCCCTCTAGTGACCAGCCATCAAACCGATTTTCTCTCGCTTTTTTGCTATCCCAATCCCTAGTCATGGATGTTCTCAAAGAGTCAGCTACCCACTATAAACGAAAGGGGTCAGCACTGACTTCTTTAATTCTCGGCGGTTCTAAATAACGCAGCTTTGCTGGATTTTAGGTATTGCAGTCAACTCATACCAAATCAATCGTTGCGGCAAATGCCCTAAAAAATCTCTCGCAACAGGGACAGCAAGAGTAGGGAAGCACTTCTTGGGAAGCTCTGCAACGCTAATCGTCCTGTGCGTTCAATCGCTCCATCCCTCGATTCAGTATCTTCCCTAGTCGGTTCGTGCCATCGACGCGTCGATTCAGTATCTCTCCTAGTCGATTGATTCAGTATCTTCCCTAACCAATGCAGTCCATTGACCCGTCAATTCAGTATCTTCCCTAGTCAGTTTGTGCCATTGGCTCGTCAAGTGAGGCTATTGAGTCACTATTGTTGAGGATTGATGTTGAGGATTGACCCATCGAGTGTCGTCCTGCGATCAGAATGAGTATCCGACACCCTGAAGGCAGTTGACCTCATTCCTAGCAGATCTTGTTTAACTTGGTATTACTCCTGTAAGCAAAGGAGAAAGCTTACAGTGCTACAGTTTATTTCTCAGTTGTGACAGCCTTTCTTAAGCCCGTGGATCTATTTGACTTGCCTCGTCGCGCTTCTGAAGAAGCCCCACTTGCTGCTCGAATGCGGCCCAGAACGATCGATGAATTTATTGGACAAACCGAGATCGTTGGTCAAGGACGATTATTACGCCGCGCCATTCAAGCGGATCAGTTGTCTTCGCTGATCTTCTCCGGCCCACCAGGAACCGGAAAAACTACGATCGCACAAATCATTGCCAACACTACGAAGGCTCATTTCATTGCGATCAATGCGGTTCTTGCAGGTATTAAAGACATTCGAGACGCGATCGCAACTGCCCAGGAGCGATATCGACAATCGAATCAGCGCACGATTCTCTTTGTCGATGAAGTCCATCGATTCAACAAAGCGCAACAAGATGCGCTGCTGCCGTGGGTGGAAAATGGAACTGTTATTCTGATTGGAGCGACGACCGAGAATCCTTACTTTGAAGTCAACAAAGCGTTGGTCAGTCGATCGCGCATTTTCCAACTCAAACCACTCACGTTTGACGACCTGAAGCAAGTGGTTGAGCAAGCGTTGCACGATCGCACTCGTGGCTATGGAACCTTAAATATTGCTCTTGATCCAGACGCACTTGATCATTTGGTGAATGTTGCAAATGGGGATGCTAGATCGCTCCTCAATGCACTGGAACTAGCTGTCAAAACGACACCACCGAACGACCAAGGTATCATTCATCTCACCATGACGATCGCGGAAGAGTCGATCCAGCAACGCGCGGTTCTGTATGACAAAGAAGGCGATGCCCACTTTGACACGATTAGCGCCTTCATTAAAAGCTTGCGCGGTTCTGATCCAGATGCGGCGATGTATTGGTTGGCGCGGATGGTGTATGCCGGAGAAGATCCGCGATTCCTCTTTCGTCGCATGCTGATTTTAGCGGGCGAAGATGTGGGACTCGCTGATCCGAATGCGATCGTGGTTGTGAATGCTTGTGCTACGGCGTTTGATCGGGTGGGAATGCCGGAAGGTCGCTATCCGCTGGCGCAAGCAGCACTGTATCTTGCGACTGCACCCAAATCAAACAGTGTAATGGGCTTTTTCGATGCGCTATCTGCTGTGGAGCGAGAACGCGAAGCAGAAGTACCGCTGCATCTGCGCGACTCGAATCGCGACCGACAGGGGTTTGGAGATGGAGCAGGCTATCTCTATCCGCACTCGTATCGAGAACATTGGGTCGCACAGCAGTACCTACCCAGCAATTTGCAAGGTCAAGTGTTTTATCAACCGTCAGAGCAAGGATTTGAAGGCTCGATTCGAATCAGGGTGCAGCGCGATCGCGAAGCGCAACTGGCGGCCTTGATCGAAGGAATCGGAATTGAGATGCCTGAAACGCTCACGGTAAGTCCTGCCAATTCGAGTGTAGATCGATGGATAGCCCGCTCGCTCGGTCAAGTGGGAGAAACGCTAGGGAAGGTTCGCGATCGCATTTTTACGATCGCACAGCCGCAGCGCCATCATGTGATTCTCGATTTGAATGCAGGTAGCGGTTTGCTCGTGTGGGAAGCGATTCGTCAAGTTCCCGAAGGAGGTGTGTATGCTCGTGTGCAAAGTGAGAAAGACTTTGCGGCATTGAGTGAGCAAATGCAGTCCTTGCCGGAACTATCTCGTCCGATTCTGGTGCAAGCTTTGCCAGAGTCCATACCGTTCGATCGCATCATTGGACGCAACGCCCTTCAAGCTGAGGTCGATAAAGCGGATATGGTTGCATCACTCGCATCGCTGATGACAGCAAATGGGCGAGTTGTGTTAGCAGAATCCGTTCCACGAGCTGCCCAGCGATTGTATCGACTGGCTGATCCGTCTTGGGTAAACTCGAAACTGTACGATCGCTGGCAGCAAGCCGAGGAAGCAATTTATAGCCAGTCTGCGGATCCTAAGCTGAATTGGACGACCCAAGACTTGCACTCTTACTTTGAGCAAGTAGGCTTCGAGGTCGAGTTGCAAACCGAGCAGACCCAAACCGAGGTATATCTATCGGAATCGTTGATTGATCGTTGGTTTACCTCTAACCCAAGTCAACTCACCTATGCAGATCACCTCGCTCGCGTGTTGTCCCCCACTGAACTCGCCCAAATTCAGCGGATTTTCTCGACTCGCTTGACTAATCAAACGGTGATTTGGAGCAGTCAGACAGCGTGGATTCAAGCCAGAAAATCCACGTCCTAAATTTCTCTATATCAGGACTTACGCACTGGTGACATCAAAACACTGACCTTATAACGACACGAACCTAGACTTCATCACAGAAGCAATATTCCTTACGCTAGAAGCAAGGTTCGTTACGGCAGAAGCAGCCTTCCTTCCGTCGAAAGCAACCTTCCTTAAACTAGAAGCAACCTTCCTTGCGTTGGGAAGCAACCTTCCTTACACCAGAAGCAACCTTCCTTAAACTAGAAGCAACCTTCCTTGCGTTGGGAAGCAACTTTCCTTACACCAGAAGCAACCTTCCTTCCGTCGAAAGCAACCTTCCTTGCGCCAGAAGCAACCTTCCTTCCGTCGAAAGCAACCTTCCTTGCGCCAGAAGCAACCCTCCTTCCGTCGAAAGCAACCTTCCTTGCGCCAGAAGCAACCCTCCTTCCGTCGAAAGCAACCTTCCTTGCGCCAGAAGCAACCTCCTTACCACAGGCACTCTGTTTGTAAAGACCTACGGCTGCACTGAAACATCTGTAATGATTTACGTAAGTCCTATACCTACGTATTTAAGTTGGTCATCCATTGACGTTATCTAGGGTATGAAGCTGGTTTCTACTGACGTTTAGCTTCAAGTCTGGACAGGCAGTGGACAAAACAACATCCAAGCATTTCCTTCATTTCTCCCGCTCCCTGATCGTAAAACCAATCGCTAGAATCAAACTATATCCTGCTGATTGAGTGGAAGAGCGATGTTAACTTGCTTGATGAGGTCTTGGATTCGGACTGGTACAATTAGCGCCCTGTGCAACTCTGTAGGAATTGCTGCACTTGTAACCACCAGCCTCTTAAGTTCCCCCGCGATGAGCGCCGATCGCAACCTTGGAAAACTCGCTGCGCAAACGTCTACATCGGGGCTGCCGATCGTGCGATCGTCGATCTTGCAGCCAAATTTGCGGGTGCCGTGGTCGCAGCCTGTGAGAGTGATTGATCCGTTTGAGGGAGAATCGCTCGCGGTCTTTGATCAAAATTATTTTCCGAGATCGTTCCGCAATACCAATAGTCAAGTCAAGGTCGTTAGTCTGTGGAAGCCTGACTCGGTGCGTGTGCTGTTGGCTTACAGTGGACGAGAATGTGCGATTAGCTCTAGGCATAACTTTGGAGGACTCGCTCGGCATTCATTCCCGTTTCATCGTCGGTTACATGCCTCAAGGTTTGGATATTATCCGTTTGGATATTTTTATGATGACTTTCCCGATTCTATTTGCGTTGCTAATAATGGCGTTCAAAAGATTACCGAGCTATCAGTCAAAGCGGGCGATCGCGTTTTTCAGCTCCAGAACAAAAACGGGCAGTTTCCAATCAATCCAGAATTAGCAACTGCGCTCAGGAATGCGCCACAGAACGTTCAACTCAGAGCGATCGCGGATAACGGCGAAGTAGTGGATAGTGCGATCGGTCAAGGAACCGTCAAAGCGTGGAGAAGCATTTACTGATTCGCAAATAGATTTGTTTTGCGGTTGAGAACATCGGTGATGAGAAATTCCGTGTGTCTCGGGATTGTCTCGCTGCACGATCGCATATGGTTCTTCTGTAGGATTTGTAGATGTTAGAGTTAGCATGATATTTTGCTGTTGAAAATCATATTTCGACAAGCATTTGAATGGAAAATTGATTATTTTATTTGTGCTGAATCATTGTGAATATGCGGAGTAGATGGTGCTATTCTCATTTACAAAACTTACATTTACAAACATAGAGCAAAGTACAAACACAGAGAAAATTAGAAGAAATTTATGCCTGGACACGACATTATTGTTATCGGAGCTTCAGCAGGTGGACTCAAAGCACTCGGTGTGATCGTTAGCGCTCTGCCTGCTGATATAAATGCTGCTATCTTGATCGTTCAGCACCTCGATCCCAATCGAGCGAGTATGATCCCCGACATTCTGACAGAGGTAGGGTCTCTGCCAGCCTCTCACCCAAAGGACGGAGAGAAGCTTCAACCGGGGCGAATTTATGTTGCGCCGCCCGATCATCACTTGTTGGTGAATCAAGGATACGTACGGGTCGTGCGCGGACCTCAAGAAAACCGATTTAGACCCGCCGTTGATGCGCTGTTTCGTTCTGCCGCCCTCGCTTATGGTTCTAGGGTGGTAGGAGCGGTGTTGACGGGTTTTCTCGATGATGGCACCGTAGGATTGCAAGCGATCAAGAAACGCGGCGGGGTCGCGATCGTACAAGATCCGAAAGAAGCAGAATACCCCAGCATGGTGAAGAATGCCTTGCGATTTGTCAAAGTCGATCATTGTCTGCCGCTTGCCGAAATTCCCGCCCTTCTCGTCCGTTTATCCACTGAATCCGCAGAACCGGAGGAAGCGTACCCAGTGACTAAAGAAATCGAAATTGAATCTAAAATTGCTGAACAGCAACTGAACACCCAGGAATTTCTGGAAAACGTTGAATCGATTGGAACCCGAACAACCTACACCTGTCCTGAGTGTAACGGGAGCATTTGGCAGATTGGTGACGAAGATCCGCTCCGGTTCCGCTGTCATACCGGGCATTCATTTACAGCGGATGCCTTCCTATCCGAGCAAACGCAGAATCTAGAAAATGCCCTTTGGTCAGCAATTCGGGTGATGGAGGAAAAAGTCACGTTTTCGCGCCAAATGGCAGGGCGAATGAAAGGTCACAACTTACAAAAGGCAGCCCTGAAATATGAGGATCATGCAAAGAGCTTGGATGAAGAAGTGTCATTGATTCGAGGAATTATTCTGAGTGGCTTTGCGACAAAACGCACTGAAATCGAAAATGAGGAAGGAACATTTGTATAATTAAAAAAATTTTGTACGATTACTTTACTTGAGACAAAGCAAAGTAATCTCAAGTCAGGTAATACAAGAAATCTCTATTTGGTTCAATAGCAAAGTTGAGCGTAATTCTTTATGCTTAGTTCTAGGTATCTGGCTAGGGGGAGAAACGCATGTATGACATGGATTTATTGAACAAGCAGATTCAAGTTATCCATGGACAGGTTTTAGGACTGCATCAGTTGTCGCCACAATCGAAAAATGTAACAGCTGATGTACTGCCGATCGCGCTAAAAGAATTGGGGCTTGCTTCAGAAGAATTGCAGGTTGCTGTAGAAGAATTGACTCGCCAAAACGAAGCTCTTACCGTTGTTCAACACGAAGCAAATGCCGCGCGATTTCGCTATCAAAGCTTGTTTGAATTTGCTCCCGATGCATTGATTATTACGACGCTTTCTGGAGTGATTCAAGAAGTGAATCGGGCAGCGGTGACCCTGTTCGATCGCCATATGCTTTATCTGATCGGAAAACCTTTATCGAGTCTTGTCACCCTCGACGATCGCAATGGATTTCGTAACATTCTGACTCAGATTAGTCAGCAAGATAGCTCAGCCAACGGGCAGCGAAATCGGGCGCAGTTGAGCGTTCGGTTACAGCGGCGGCAGCAAGATTGGTTTGAAGCAGGGTTGACCGTCGATGTGATTCGCAACGACCAAGACGAACCGCTTTTGTTGCGATGGCAGGTGCAAGATTTAAGCAGCCGTCAGCGATCGCTGATGGCGTTAACTCAGGCAAGTCAAGATGTGTCAAAGTTTCCTTCCTGCGATCGCTACCGCAAAGGAGAAGTGATCCCTCTTGAGCCGCAGACCCTATGGCTCGTCAAGCAAGGCATTGTGAAGCTGACCACGCTCTCTCAATGCGGCGAAGAAATTGTGGTGGGCTTAGTGGCCGAAGAACAAGTGTTTGGAGCGTGTTTGACAACGCTATCGGTCTATCAAGCGATCGCGCTTTCGGATGTGGAGCTAGTTGGGATTCCAGTTGCAGAAATGGCTCAATCACTGGAACTGTCCCAAGCGCTACTCCCGCGTATTATGCAACGGTTACAGCGTGCGGAAAAGTTTCTGATGATGCACGGACATCTGCGCACGCAAGAGCGGTTTAATCAGTTGTTGCGCTTGTTGAAAGAAGAGGTTGGGGAAGCGGTTCCTGCATCTGGTGACGCTTCTACCGGGAACAAGCCTGAAGTTCGGTTAAAGGTAAAACTTACGCATCAAGATTTTGCCAGCGCTTGCTGTACGACGCGAGTAACGATTACCCGCCTACTCGGACAACTTCAGCAGCAAGGCAAAATTTATTTCGATTCCCATAACCATTTAATTCTAAGAGATTAAGAATTTTTGAAGATTAAGAATTAGGGTAGTAGACCCAGGATTGAACAGTGTGGAACGATCACATTGCCCTTGTTAAAAACACGATAAGTTTTGTTTTTAACAAGGGCATTGAAGCTGATCAACAAGTCTCCAGCACTACCAACCTAAATTCAGCGACTCAAGGTGCAAATTTTTAGCGAAGCGCAATCGATTGTATCTTTTACAACTGCGGTGATCGGTTTGCCATCGTGGATTTCAAGCTTAGCTCCAGTTGGGGCATGAAACAAAAGATACTGGCTAGGAAACACAACCCGCTCATAATACCAATTGGGAATATTTGTAATTCTCACAATTTGGAGTTGACGAGTTCTATTTTTGTAGCCATAGATACTCTCAGAACTGTCCTGAGTTAAATAGGTTTGTGTCATGAATTTCTTCAAAATAAGAATGAATCTTGCAGAGAAAATCTTCTGTAAACATTAACTAAAACTAACGTAACAACTAGAGAGGTATTTCCTGGTCTATCCCAAGCACCAAGAAGTGCTAATTCAAGCTGTATCAAACAATACCAGTGAGCGTAAAAATTAAGTTTTCAGTTCAATTTTTAGGAGTTAAACAATCTTTACAATGTTTGCTACTATGAGTATTGGAACATGCTCTTCTCTGCCCAACCATAGATGCAAAAAGGAAGCTCATATTAAATGATAGAAGCCAACTCAGGATTTATCTATACTGCCTGAAATGGATATGCGCTTGACGAAATCATCTATGTTTTGTTTGCATGAGAATGAAAATGAAAGCTGAAAGCGGCTTCTTTGATCAGCAAATTCAGGCAGTCCACCAACGCGCCAGAATAATGAACCAGGCGGTCAAAGAACTGCCTGGAGAACAATCACAAATTTTGGTGGACTGTTTAGAGGAACTTCATGTATCGCTAGAAGAATTGCAAGTTGCTCAAGAAGAAATCCGCGAACAGCAAATCAGCATTTTAGAGGCTCAGCAAACTATTGAGGCAGAGCGGCAACGCTATCGGGAGCTATTTGAATTTGCCCCTGATGGCTATTTAATTACCGATCGATTTGGCACTGTGCGCGAGGCAAATCGGGCAGCCGTAAATCTACTAAAGGTTGGCTCCAAACATCTAATTGGCAAACCGATCCTCACCTTTGTACCTGAGGAAAATCGTCAGGCATTTCGCGCGATTCTGAATCAGCTTCCGGTCTTGAGCCGAATTCAAGAATGGGAAGTGCAATTGCGTAACAGAGAGCAAAGGCTATTTGAAGCCGCAATTACGGTGGAAACTGTGCGCAATGACGGGCAGACCGTTGGGCTGCGGTGGCTGATTCGGGATATCACTGGGCGCAAGCATGCTGAAGAACAACTGCACCAAGCACAGTTACAAAACGTGCAACTGATCGAAGCCGATCGCCTCAGACAGCAGTTTATGGCAACGGTCACACACGAGCTACGCACACCGATGAATGCAATTCTAGGATTTTCTGATTTACTGATGCGTCAATTTCGCGCTCAGGGTCAGGCTCGTGAGATCACAATGCTAGAACGGGTGCTGAAAAACGGACACCACCTGCTCATGCTAATTGAAGACATTCTAGATTTTTCTAAACTGCAAGCGAACCGATTACAACTCACCTTACAAGCGGTTGATGTAAGCGAATTGATGAGCGCGATCGTTGAGGAACTGCGTCCTTTGGCGGATCAAAAACAGATAGAGTTGCAGTTTTGCGTACCGTCGGCTCCCATCGCGATCGTGAATGACCCAATGCGGTTGCGTCAAATCGTCATTAATTTGCTTTCAAACGCCATCAAATTTACTGATATTGGACGTGTTTCTTTAGAAGTCTTAGAATTGCCTGAAGGACGCTTTGCGATCGTGGTGAGTGATACTGGAATTGGCATTGATACTGCCGATCACTCTCAGATTTTTCGCGAATTTTGGCAAGTGAATCAAACCAATACTCGATCTCAAGGCGGCACGGGGCTGGGCTTGTCGATCACTAAGGCTCTAGTCGAACTCATGCAAGGAACGATTTCAGTCGAAAGTCAAGTCGGGGTGGGAACCACCTTCCGCGCCGAGCTTCCGCGCCGAGTATCGATGCAAAACCCTGGCTCCTGAAAGAAGACACCCCAGGATGGATGAGCGATCGTTCAGATCTTGCTAGATTGAACTACCGACTAATTGAAATACCAATCATCGGTATCAACAGTTTGCTAACCCGAAAGACTTTATGCTTGAGCGCAATATTATTGTTGTTGGTGCTTCGGCGGGTGGGGTCGAAACACTGAGCCAACTTGCCAAAGCGCTTCCTGCTGATCTGCCTGTTGCAGTTTTTGTGACGTTGCATTTTCCGTCCTATGCGACCAGCATGCTACCGCAGATTCTCAACCGTTGCTGTACTTTACCTGCTATGCATGCGAATGACGGCGACCTGATCGAGTTAGGACGAATTTATATTGCTCCGCCTGACTATCATTTATTGCTGGGCAATTCTCACATTCGCCTCGATCGAGGTCCGCGAGAAAATGGGCACCGTCCGGCGGTTGATACCATGTTTCGATCGGCAGCGCGATCCTATGGGCCGCGAACGATTGGAGTAATTTTGTCGGGAATGTTAGACGATGGCACTGCTGGACTGAAACTGATCAAAGCCCACGGTGGGATTGCGATCGTGCAAGATCCTAGCGAAGCCTTATTTGACGGAATGGTGTCCAGCGCAATAAAAAATGTGAAGGTTGACGCTATTTTGAGGCTTAGTGATTTAGCGGCTCAGTTAGTTGTTTTGAGCCAAAATCCTGTTGAAGAGGACAATTCAATGTCTAATAACCTCGAACAAGAAGCCGAACTCGTGGCACAAAGCAAGGCGGAGTTAGAGCAGGGCGAACATCCTGAAACTTCGCCTTCAATGGTGACTTGTCCCGACTGCGGCGGGGTGCTGTGGGAACTGCGAAGCAATGGGCTCATTCGTTATCGGTGTCATGCTGGACACGCATATTCGAGCGATAGTTTGCTGTCTGAACAAGCCGACTTGGTTGAGACATCGCTTTGGTCGGCAGTGCGGGCGCTCGAAGAAAAAGCAGCTTTAGCAGAACGAATGGCAAAACAGGCACGGGAGCAAAAACGAATGCTCTCAGAAGCGCAATTTCTCCGACGCGCCGAGGAATCTAGGCAGCAGGCGGATGTTGTGCGTGGAGTAATTAGTACGCAAGGTGAGAAAATGCAGCAGGTGAAGAGTGAGGAATCAATAATGAAAGAATGATTATCTTATAGTAGGGAGACAGAATTTGGTGTTGCAGAATTACGAGATGAATCCGTCCCCTAACCCCCAATTCTGAGGGATTTTGGGCTGATCTAGTTTTCCTAGAGTTGGGAAATGTAGGGGGCAAATAAGATTTCAAATCGCTGGGCGATTTATCCCCACGTTTAGCAACGCTCAGAATTAATTGCATGCCTCGTTGTACAAAAATCTCTGATTTCTCGGCGCGATCGGAGATCTTGAACTGTCTTACTTCATTCCTCGTTGGGAAGCATTGCTGTATGCGTCTGATCAATTTGCAGGCGAAGCCTCTTCCGCAGTCACGTGTAATCCGTTGCCTACGAGATTTTGCGTAAGTTCCAGACAATTCACTTAGAGATAAACCCAAGAAGAGATAAACCCAAGGTAGGTGGGTTTTTCTGCGCTAGCAACCCGACCTTTAATCTGGTATCTTTACTTTTTGCCAGAACAGCTAGATCCTTGACTCCTTCATTCCATGACTAACGCCAATAGCCATTCTGAGTTTGAAACACTTTTAGAGTATATAAGACAGAGCCGAGGGTTTGACTTTACAGGCTACAAGCGCTCTACCATAACACGTCGTGTGCTTAAGCGAATGCACGCCATCAATATCGAAAGTTATGGAGAGTATCTTGACTATTTAGAAGTCCACCCAGAAGAATTTAATATTTTATTCAACACTTTATTAATTAATGTCACTGCGTTTTTTCGTGATCGCGCTGCATGGGACTATCTCTCTAGCGAAGTGATTCCTCGCATTATGTCGCGTCGAGAACCCAACGAACAGATTCGCATCTGGAGTGCAGGCTGCGCGTCTGGAGAGGAAGCCTACACCACTGCGATGGCGATCGCTGATGTGATCGGCGTTGAAGAATTTCGCGATCGCGTCAAAATTTATGCGACCGATGTTGATGAAGAAGCGTTGGCTCAAGCGCGGCTGGGGATGTACTCGCCTGACAAGTTAAAAGACCTATCGGATGAACAATTAGCGCTGTATTTCGAGCAGTCAGACGGTGAATATAGCTTTCGTAAAGATTTGCGGCGGTCGATTATTTTCGGTCGTCATGACTTAATTCAAGATGCGCCAATTTCTAGACTCGATTTGTTAATCTGCCGCAATGCGTTAATGTATTTCAACGCAGAAACGCAAGCCAGAATTGTCAACCACTTTCATTTTGCGCTACGCGATGAAGGGTTTCTATTTCTCGGTAAAGCCGAAACGCTGCTATCGCACGGTAGCACGTTTGCGGTGATTGATTTAAAGTGCCGCATCTTTACGAGATTGCCAAGGCTGAATCTGCGCGATCACTTGTCAGTCATCTCCAAAACAAACGGCAATAACGTGGTAGAGCGCCCCTCGCATCAGATCCGCCTGAGAGAAGCGGCGTTTGATTCGGGTACTTTGGCTCGCTTAGTGCTCGATGCGAACGGGGCACTGGCATTGGCAAACGAACGGGCAAGAAACCTGTTTAACTTATCTACCCGTGATCTCGCTCGTCCGTTGCAAGATTTAGAACTGTCTTACCGCCCGGTAGAACTGCGATCGTGCGTAGAACAGGTCTATCAGCAGCGGCGAACTGTTAATGTTTATGACGCACTTTATCAAACTGCTCAAGGTGAAACCATTTACCTTGATGTGCAAGTTTCGCCGCTGTTTGATCCGTTAAGTCGAATTTTGGGCATCAGCATCACGTTTATTGATGTCACTTGCTACAAGCGACTGCGAGAAGAACTCGAACACGCGAATCAAGAGCTAGAAATGGCCTATGAGGAATTGCAGTCTGCCAATGAAGAGTTAGAAACGACAAACGAAGAATTGCAGTCAAGTAACGAAGAATTAGAAACCACAAACGAAGAACTGCAATCGAGTAACGAAGAATTGGAAACGATGAACGAGGAATTGCAGTCAACCAATGAAGAATTGCAGACGTTAAACGATGAACTTCAGCGACGGAGCAAATCAATCAATCAGGCCAATACGTTTCTGGAGTCGATTTTGGCAAGTTTGCGCGATGGAGTGGTTGTCGTCGATCGTAATTTGCAAGTACAAATCTGGAACCATAAAGCCGAAGATTTATGGGGACTGCGCACCGAAGAGGCAGTGGGACAGAATCTTCTCAATCTTGACATTGGGCTTCCGGTGGCTCAATTGCTAGAAACGATTCGAGAATGCTTAGCGCAGCGGACACCCGAAGCACTTAAGGTGACGTTGGAGGCGATCAATCGTCGCGGTAGAACGATTCACTGCTCTGTGAGTTGTAGTTCGCTGATGGAGGCGGAACTCCAACCGCAAGGAGCGATTTTGCTGATGGAAGAGCGCGAAGAAGGTGGCAACGGCGTTTGAGGGTGCCGAACCTGCTTCACTGCTAGAAATTTTAGAGCGATCCGAAGGACTCCGGGCAGCAAACCCCCTTGGAGCTTGGCAGAGCTAATTTCTCTGAAGTTGCGCTCTGCGCTAACCGCAACTCATCGAGGTCGCTTAAACGCTTGGACGAACAGACGTGGACTCAGATATTCCTTTGGTAGTTTGGTGTAGACATGATGATTGACATTGATCGTCCTGAAGAGGTCCAATTCGCCCGGTACCATTTCTGCTTTGCCCAAGAAGAGAAAGCCACGGTCTTCGAGACTAAAGTGAAAGCGAACCAGTGCTTTTGTCTGTGCATCGAGATCGAAGTAAATTAGCGTATTGCGACACACAAGTAAATCAATCTTCGACATAGGCGCATTTTGAATCAGATTGTGCCGATGAAAGGAGATCGCAGCGCGTAAGTCTTTACGAAACTGATAGCGATCGTTAATCCGTTCAAAATACTGATTCAGAAGATGGGGAGGAATTCTGGTCATTTCGTGCTCCAGATAGCTGCTTTGACGAGCTTTCCGGAGTGCATCATCGTCTATGTCTGTAGCAAAAATGTGGACTCGTTGGTTGAACTGTTCGATCCCCAGCGCTTCAGCCAGAACGATCGCCAAGGTATATGTTTCTTCCCCAGACGCACAACCCGCACTCCACACCCGAATCGGTTGATCCGGTGGCTTAGCCGCCTGAATGCGAGGAATGATGTCCTGACAAAGATAGTCCCACGTGTCGCGATCGCGGAAGAAGTAGGTGTAGTTAATTTCAATCGTGCTAAACAGATGTGCAAATTCTTCCTCAGTGGCCTCTAAATAGCTCAGATACTCGCTGTAGCTCTCGATACCAAGCTGGCCCATTCGGTGCTGTATCCGCCGCTCTAAGCTAGAACGTTTATAGCCTGTAAAATCAAAATGATGCTTTCGTTTGAGGTACTCCAGGAGTACCTCAAACGAAAGAGTTGAGGTTGAAGAATTATTTTCTGCCATAGTATAAAATCATTGGCTGAGGAACACTCTTCGCTAGCCCACATAAGGACTAGATTAGTCGAATGAGCCTCAATGTCATCTAGCGGCGGGGCTAAATTAACAAACCTATCAATAGTAAAAACAAATATAGACGCAATATATTGTGCAACGCAATTAGAAATAGTTTTGCGCTCGGCACCGTGCCTTAGAAAAGAACGGTTTGCACTGTCCAGGTTGGACCATTGCATCGAGGTCCATCTGCCGTCCAAATCAGTTTATCTAGGCAGATTCGACGGGCAGTTCTGCTGATATCCCACGCATGGTAAACAATGTACTCCGTTTGTCCATCAGGACCAACCACAATCGAGTTGTGACCCGGACCAAGAACCCGGTCTGGAAGCGATCGCAACACTCGCGCCCCTGTTTCATTTCCTGCATCCGAGTAGGGACCCATAACGCTATCGGCAACGCCATAGTCAACGCCATAGTTTTCAGTTTCCCATCGTCCGCCACTATAGAAGCAGTAATAGCGATCGCCGTGTTTCCGAACACAAGCACCTTCTAAGGTGTGCCAATCATAAATGCCCCCGTACATTGGGCGGTCTTTTAAGAAGCGCTGCCAGTCCGAGCGTGCCCGCAGCACAACGGTTGCTTCTCCAGCTAGCTTGGTCATGCCGTCAAGTCGATCAACCATGAGCGCTGTTCCTGCCCTGATTTCTGCATCCGCATCCAGAAAATCGCACGCATAAAACAAATACCACTGCCCATCATCATCCCGGAAGGGATGGGGATCGATCGCAAACGGATAAGCTTCGGGATCAAGTAACGATTCTCCCAAATCTTGATAGGGGCCTAAAGGACGATCGCTCTTAGCAACCCGTAACTGATGCTGTTTATCCTCGTGCCCAACCGAGTAGTAAAGATAAAACACGCCATCTGAGTAGGCCACTTCAGGTGCCCAGAAGTCATTACCCAAGGCAGGATCGGGACGAATGAGCGCATTGCCTGCAAACTCCCAAGTTACAAAATCTTCGGAGCGCAGGAGGGGAAAAACGCGCCGTTCGTCAACCTCATCAACTGCTCCTGCGGCTTCAGCGGCGCTCGTCCCGATCGCATAGTAAACGCCTTCATGTTCCCAAGCAAATGGATCAGCAAAGTAGCCCGGATAAACCGGATTGATGTAAGTGCGGGCTTCCTTTAGTGATGTGACTGGCTTAGTATCTGACATCAGGCTTCTCAACTAGAGTGGCAAACGTTTTTGATCTTAATACTTGAAGTTGATGTAGGTTTCCGCTCGATTTTCCGGTAAGCGATCGATGACCTCGCAGCGCAACATTTCCTGCAACGGTTCCGGTAAGCTATCGTAATAATCCTGCTGAAGCGTGAGATCGACTTTTGGCGTGTGCAACCAATGCATCACATATCCCATCACTACCATCGGCCGCGCTTCATCGGTTTGGTTTGGCGAACCGCGATGCAACGCCAGCGGCGATCGGATCATCACATCTCCGGGCTGCATGTAAAAAGACTCGACTTCAATTTCGCCTGTCGCGACTTTCCGTAATCCCTCTTCACGCGATAACGTGTGCGTTCCGCGCGCCATTTGAAACGGCCCATTTTCGGCATTGACTTCGACTAAGGGAAAGTTTACCGCTAACGCATAGAGTGGAGTGACAATTTGATCCGAAAATAACGGACGAAAATCTCGATGAATGTCTTGATACGTCGAACCCTGCATCGGAAAATCAACGCCCAGCTGCACCAGGCGATATTCTTGCAGAAATACGCGATCGAGGACTCCCATAATGACAGGATTCGCAAATACCTCGGCATTGGCAAACGGAGCAATCCAAGGCAGCGTTAGGTAGTAGCGATTTTGCTCTCGTGGCGCGAGTCCTCCAGGCTGATTTTTCCTTGCTCTCACCACGCGATCAAAGGCATCCTTCCACTCTTCGATTAGGCTGCGATCGAAAAGATTGCGAATCACACAAATTCCATCTTGATTGAGATCTGAGGCAAACCGATCGAAGTCAGCCTCTGAAAAGCTCACCGGGCTAATACTTTGCACCATTGCAAATTGAAGAAGTAACGTCTTATACAAGTCTATGCGATTTATTATGCAATGGAGCCTAGAAAAAATCCTTGTTTACGTTACTTAATTTGCTGGCGTTACCGATAAATTCAATTGTTGAGGAAATGGCTTCTAAGTTTTGCTGAATCCGCTCAAATCCTCGGTGTAAACACTCAAGACAAACTTCACTACGCTGCTTTTCTTAGAGAATAATGCTCACCTATTCTAAGGGGTAAATTGCTGGTTGCAGAGACAACAAATCTGTAAATTTCCCTATGAATTGGCCTGTTCTATTTGTATCAGTTAGGCAATAGTTAGGCCGTAAGTTGAAACATTTAACTTGTTTTGTATAGACTGTCACAGCTGGACTATATCTGCGCTCATTCCCTAGCGAGAAGCTATTGTCGGGCCGAATTCTTATGCTTGCAGCATCGGTAAAGATACAGATTTGCAGAACTAAATTTTAGAAGCCGAAAAAGAGGGTCAATGCAACTTCAAGTTGAACACAATAGCAGTTTGCTTCAGAAAAAATCTTGTTTGATTTGTAAACAATTGTTTGAGATGACAGAAGCAAAAATCATTATCTGTAATGAGCAGGGCACTTACTACGGTGAAGTTTGTCCGAAATGTTTGGGAAAGGGGTTTGGCTGGCTCAGCGATCGCTTTGAACGATTGAATCAACCAAAGACGATCGTGATAGAACAAACTCCAGTTTTGGAAATACCAATTAGTGCTTGAAACTAAAATCATTTAGGCAGATGAACTATGGACAGTGTCTCAGATCTACAGAGCAACGTAGAAGTAATTCATCAGAAGTTAGAAGAACTCCACACCTTGCTTTCTGCCTTGGAAGAACAGACAAAATTAGGACATTTATCTGTTCCACTAAAAATGGAAACTGTTGAGATTGCTATGCCAGAGAAGCGATCGCCCATTTTAGAAGATGGATCTTTCCTGACAGATTAGTTCTAATTCCTTTGAAAAATTGGGATTAGTGAGTGCAGATTTTGAATAGTGCTGCAATATGGAAGAGATGCCAAAAATGCGGCTGCAAACCCATTTGCGCGGAGATATCAACGGAACAATTTTGCCTAATAACTACCCATCTGATGTCAATTGTTGCTGATTAAGTAGCCAGTGAATAATTGATGAATTTATGCTGTGTAAAATTTTAATTTTTCAACCTCCAACTTTTGATGGAGTCACTCAACAACCAATTTCATAAACTATACGTGAAGACGCTGGCTTAATAAGCGCGATCGCGCTTTACCCTACAGCTACCCTTTTTGCAAATAGAACTGGGACTATAGGTATTATTTGCTGGGTTTTGTAGGGCGACTTTATCCACTTTAGAAAAGGTGGTATACCGCTTAAGATAAGTCTTCAAGATTCACCAAAACCTACAACATTCTTACCTCAACTATGGACTGGTTCATTTCTCTAAAGCAATTTGAGGAGCTGGTAACAGCTAGACCCTCGCCACCCTACGTTTTGCTGCTATCAGGACTATTCATTACCCTTGTCTGCGCCATCCCATTCGCGATCGCAGTCAGGCAACGAATTAAGTACTGGTCTAAGTACCTTTCCCCTGAAAACTTACCAACGGAAGCAAAGCTACAAATTATTGTCCCTTTTTCAGGCGTGATCGGTGGTTTTTATATCACTTTAGCCGCTGAATTAGAAGTTCTTGGTTTACCAGTTCTTCCTTCTCTTATTCTTGCCTTAATCGTCACCTTTCTAGCTGGTTATCTTGCTTGGTTCTTGCTAGGCCGAGCGTTAAGCCGACGCGCTGTTCGTTCTTATCTCGAACAATCTTTTGGTGCTAATTCTTCATAGAGCGAACAAATTATAGATTGAACAATTGGTGTTGCAGAATCACTGAATTAATCCAGTGATTCTGCAACACCAATTTAGCTCTGTTGATTAAGCGCGGTTTGCAATGTACTGCTGAATATAGCGATCCATAGCGCCTTCCAATGACGGCAGTAATGTTCCTCGTTCACTACTTAGAACACTGTAAGCAGGACGAGGAGCAATCCACCCTAGTTCTTCGCTAGGGCGCGATTCGATCCGAGTGGCATCGAGTCCAGCCAGTTCAGCCGCTTGCTGGGCAAAGTTTGCCCAAGTGGTTGCGCCGGAATTAGCTAAATGCCAAACGCCATACTCTCCGTCGATTAATAAATCTAGGGTTGCATTTACCAAGTCAGGAACGTAAGTCGGTGACACGATCGCGTCTTCTGCTGCAATAAACGACTCTCCCGCCGTTAGCGTCTTGAGCGCGATCGCGAGAAAGTTGTAATCGTCCCAAGGTCCGAAAAAGGCACTGGTGCGAATGACAAGCGAACGGGGATGCGTTTTTAACACCCATTGTTCTGCGATCGCTTTACTGTGCCCGTAGATGTTCAATGGTTTAACTAGCGAACTTTCGGTGTACGGAGCCGCGCGATCGCCATCGAACACCAAATCCGATGAAAACGTGACTAAAGGAGTGTCGTACTGAAGACAAGCTTTTGCCAAGATTGCCGCTCCATCTGCATTAATCTGATGGCACAACTGCGGCTCGCGTTCCGCATCATCGACTCGAACATATCCCGCCGCGTTGATCACCGCCCAAGGTTTTAACGCTACCAACGCTTGATCCACAGACGTTGGGTTAGTAATGTCCATCTCCTGGCGGGAAAGCAGCCGATAGGGAATCCCTCGTATCTCACACATTCGAGCAAAGGCGCGTCCGAGGGTTCCTGTGGCTCCAGTAATGACGAGGGGGGCGACCGTCTGAGCGACAGGGTGTTGTTCAATAGGTTGTTCAACAGAATGAGGTTGTTCAGGGCTTTGTTCACCTGTTGTACAGCTTACAGGTGGGTAAAGCAATCGCAGCGATCGCTGCCACCATCCTGGAATTTCTAAAACAGGATGGGAGTAGTTCTGTCCTTGCGCCAAACATCGCAGCATCTCGGCTATGGCGGTCGCTCGGGGGCGAGGCGCACGCAAATCGAAAACTCCTGGCTCATAGCATCCGTCGGCACGAGTGACCAAGCTATTCCAATCGTAGGCACCTAGCAATGACCAAGCCGTGATGGCTCGAATCTCTACCCCATCACGGCTGAGGCGTTGTGCAGCGTCCCAAATTTCTTTGAACCAGCGCAATTGTTCTTCGCGGGTACATTGTAGATGCACCTCGGTGACAGCAATCGGCAACTGATAGCGTTCCCACACTTCTTTGAGCATTGAGTAGGGATCCCAGATGCCTTCGATACAGACCCGAACAGCTTCTACATCGGCATATTGATGAGTTTCGTTGCCCCCATGTGAGGAGGCCGGATAGCGATCGAGACGTTCATCGAGCCAGCGATCGCTGGTCAAATACCGATTAATCCCTACCACGTCGGGCGGACAAGCATTCTCTTGAAACCAAACCAGTTCAGCTTCGTCAATCCCAACTTGATGGTGTAAATATTTCCACAGGGGATGGGCGCGATCGATGCGACCGCAGAGCAAATCGAGACTGAGCCAACGCCGACTGTTTTCAAACTGCGCTTGATAGGCCAACAAAGGTGTGCTGAAAATCTTGCCCAAATCCTCAGTTTGAACGAGTTGCGCCTGTGGATTGACTTGCCGAATTGCTTGCATTGCCAGAACGACAGCACGACACTCGTTTAGCAAGACCCGGATGAACGTTTGGTCGTCGCGTCCGTGAGGATACCAATGACCATACAGCCCACTAAAGCGGGCTGTTGTTAGAGGTTCATTGATTGGCGTGTAATGGCTCACCCAAGGATAGCGCCGCGCAACCGCAGCAGCAAATTGTGCGACTTTCTCGGCAAACGCCGGATCGACCAGACTAGTATCACGGGGACCGCTGCCATGATGAACTAGCCCCAAAATTGGACGAATGCCCAAAGCCTGTAAGCGATCGAGCCGCTCGTCTGCCCATGTCCAATCTGCTTGCGCGAGTCCATTTGGAGCAATGCGTTCCCAGAGAATTGGGTAACGAATTGCCGTAATTCCTAAGGAGGCAAATTGGTCGAGATCCTCCAAGCGGGTGGCGTGCCCGTTGCGTTCGAGTTGATCAAAATATTGGTCACCCACTCGATTGACCGTACATTCCACCCCACCCCACACTTCAAGCGGTGAAGGTTGAGAGCTAGGGGCTGCAAGCTGCTGCGCCATGTCAGAGGCCAGCGGCACCTTTGGTGTGTGTCGCTGACCATTCTGCCTAATTGTCATCTTTACTTGTCCTTATTCGGTCTGCGTCATCGCTACGGTCTTTGCACCATTTTTCTGAGCCGGAGGATTTACGTCTCCATTTCTCGGCAAGCTTCCATTAGAATCAAGTGCGACTGCTTTTGGAGTTGCTTGTTTTTCTTCGGGATGCCAGCTTGGACGCTCGGACAGTTTGGCGTAAATTGCAAGTGCCTGAGCAACAACTTGATCCATGTTGTAGTACTTGTACGTGGCTAAGCGTCCAACAAAATGCACGTTCGGCGTTGCATCGGCGATCTCTTTATATTTCTTGTAGAGTTCGGCATTTTCGGGGCGAGGCACAGGATAGTACGGGTCGCCTTCTGCTTTCGGCAACTCGTAAACGATGCTGGTTTTGGAATGCTCTTGTCCGGTCAAATACTTGAACTCCGTAACACGAGTGTAGGCGTGTTCATTGGGATAATTGATCACCGGAGCGGGTTGAAAAACAGTTTTGTCGTGTGTTTCGTGTTTGAATTCGAGCGATCGATATGGTAGTTTGCCAAACCGATAATCGAAAAATTCATCAACAGGCCCGCTATAGATCATTTCTCGGAACGGAATTACTTTCTGAATCTCGCGGTAATCTGTGTTGAGCATCACTTTGATGTTTGGATGTGACAACAGATTTTCAAACATGCGCGTGTATCCATGCAACGGCATCGCTTGATAGGTATCAGTGAAATAGCGATCGTCACGATTGGTGCGAGTAGGAACCCGTGCTGTGACCGATTTATCGAGTTCAGACGGATCTACGCCCCATTGTTTGCGGGTGTAGCCCCGGAAGAATTTTTCGTACAATTCGCGTCCTACTTTGCTGACAACCACATCTTCTGAGGTGCGAATATACTCTTTTGGCTCTGCGAGCGAGGCAAGAAACTCTTCAACTTGGAACGAGGTGAGATTCAAGCCATAAAGCTTGTTGATCGTATTGAGGTTAATCGGAATTGGAACTTGCAACCCATCTACACTCGCAAGAACGCGATGTTCATAGGGTCGCCACTCGGTGAAATGCGATAGATATTCAAAGACGTCGCGGGAATTGGTGTGAAAAATGTGAGGACCGTAGCGGTGAACAAGAATCCCTGCATTGTTGTAATGATCGTAAGCATTACCCCCAATATGGGTTCTGCGATCGCAAATCAATATTTTCTTGCCAGATTGGCTGGCTAATCGCTCGGCAAGAATACTACCTGCAAAGCCTGCACCCACAATTAGATAATCAAACATTAAAATTTCTCCAAAATAGGGGACATTGCTTCTGAAGCTGAAGCACGATTCTGAATTGCAGCCTCGATGAGTCGCATCATGCTCGCCCAAGTCTCATCCCAAGAAGTTTGAGAGAGAAATGCGTCAACGCGTGTGCGCCAATCTTGATAGGCGCGAAGTTGCACTTCGCAAGAGACATGTTGGTTTTGCTGCATAGCAATTTCAGCTTTTTCAACAAATTCTTCAACGCTATCGGCAATGTGAACTAAATTTTGATGACCATAAGGACGGACAACATCGCGAATCGAAGTTGAAACCACAGGTTTTCCAGCGGCTAAATATTCCGGCGTTTTTGTTGGACTAATAAATCGAGTCGATTCGTTTAGCGCAAAGGGCAACAGCGCAACATCCCATCCGGCTAAGTAACGGGGCAATTCGAGATAAGACTTGCCGCCTAAGTAATGAATGTTGGGACGACGCGGCAGACTATCCGCATCAACCTTTACGACCGGACCAATCATCACCAATTGCCAATCCGGTCTTGCTTGAGCGATTCCATCGAGCAAATCCAGATCCATCCGTTCATCAATCACGCCATAAAAACCGAGACGAGGATGAGCAATGCAAGCTTGATCTGGAGGATCGTCCGCAATGCCCTTGGCTTGAGCAAAATGCGCGACATCAATGCTGCTCGGAAACGGATGAATGTTGGAATGCTGATGTTGTTTCGCTTCGTACAGGCTTTGCCCTCCGGTGAATACCACGTCAGCCCGTTTAAACAGTTGCGCTTCCCAGTTCTTTAGCGTAGCGGATGCGCCTTTGAATGCAGTCAACTCATCCATGCAGTCATACACAACATAAACCGGCTCTAAATGGTTTGTGAACGACAAAGCGAGCGGGTTATAGTACCAAAGCATTGGGTTTGCGATCGCAAACTCTGTAAACAGCTCATCTACAAGACTCTGCTGCATTGCTGCCAGCATTTCTTCACTCATTCCATGGGGTAGATGTGGCACACCTACCCAAACACCACACTCACGTCTGCTGACCTCTAACCACCAAGAAGCACTAGATTCGAAGACTGGTTCTTCAATGAAAAAGGTTCTTCGTTCTTGGGTACAACGGGTCAAAAGATGCTGCGGTCTTTGATAAACAAAATCCCATCGAAGATGAGAAAAACAAACTAAATCCGATGTATTTTTTAATGTCTTCAAACTGGCTTGTTCAAGATCTGAAACATCGCAATCAGATTTTTCTGATTGCGATGCTCTATTAGGAAATAACCTTATCGGTGCAGTTGAAGATCCATAATTGGCTGACAGTTGCTCAGATTGCGCCATAAGCTTTCTCGAATTCTCATCAGGGCGTCTAATTTACACTAGTAGCCTAAAAGTACGCATTCTTGATATAAAAATCTTCTATCCAGCGGAATAATCAAGAGTTTAATTAAAAAACATTAAGTCAGTTTGTATCGTTAGTACTGAGTTTATTTGAAGTACAGTTACATTAATTCTCATATTAAGTTATACGCAAGACCTATAGTTTTTCATCTATGTAGTCTCATCTATATAATCTATATAACTGTGTTGAAATAATGTGGTAGCTAATACAATTAAGCAGGTTGCATCTAAACTTAAATGTGCTTAATTACTACCTGCTTACTTACTATGGAAAGAGGACAAAGAGAAATTTAATGAGTAAGACTTGAGTACATTAATTCTCAATTTTTCGCATTTCTAGCTCAATTCTAGAAATTAAGCCAATGATTTTAGTAACGGGTGGAGCGGGCTATATTGGCGCTCATGCTGTAATGGAGTTACAACGGGCAGGATATGAAGTCATTGTGCTTGATGATTTGTCATACGGGCATCGAGAACTGGTTGAGCAAGTTTTACAGGTGCCATTGATTGTTGGAGACATTCACGATCGAGCCCTGCTCGATCGCGTGTTTGCAACTTATCCCATCACCGCTGTGATGCACTTTGCTGCTTATATTGCTGTAGGTGAATCAGTTAGTGATCCAGCGAAATACTACCGCAATAACGTTGTGGGAACGCTAACATTGCTCGAAGCAATGACGGCAGCATCGATTCAGCAATTTGTTTTTTCTTCGACTTGCGCGCTCTATGGCATTCCCCAATTCGTTCCGATTACCGAAGATCATCCTCAAGCGCCGATCAGTCCTTACGCTGCCAGTAAGCAGATGGTCGAACGAATGTTATCTGATTTTGAAGTCGCTTATGGTCTGAAGTCAGTTCGATTTCGCTATTTCAATGCGGCAGGAGCCGATCCAAGCGGGCAATTAGGCGAAGATCACAATCCTGAGACGCATTTGATTCCTTTGGTATTGCTGACTGCGATCGGCAAACAATCTGCGATTCAAATTCTGGGCACCGATTATCCGACACGAGACGGCACTTGCATTCGTGATTATATTCATGTCACTGATCTAGCTCAAGCGCATGTTTTGGGGCTGAAATATCTGGAAAAGGGCGGACACAGTGATGTGTTTAACTTGGGCAACGGTAATGGATTTTCAGTCCGAGAAGTGATTGATGCAGCTAGGCAAGTGACCGGGCGGGAAATTCAGATCGTAGAGCGCGATCGCCGTTCGGGAGATCCACCCATTCTAGTCGGGAGTAGTGACAAAGCTCAGAAAACGCTTGACTGGCAACCCCAGTATTCTGATCTCAACGAAATTCTTGCCCACGCTTGGCAGTGGCATCAACATCGACACGGCGCAAGTGGGCACCCTGCCGTCAAAAAATAATCATAATATCGTTGTGAAGTTCTGGCCATGATATATGGCCAGAACTTCGCCGTAAATATACTCGTATTTCTTGACAAGCCTCTCATTTCAAATAGTCGCCGATTGACATTGTTTGAGGTTGCAGGGAGGAAATCATAACGAGATTCTCTATACTAAATCTAATTACCGCGCATCGGTTTCCGTCATCCGTGCTGGAAGCTAAGTAAGGTTAAGCGGAACTTTCATCAAAATAAATCCCAATTTTATCGGTAGAAATTCTAATTTTGCCTAGTTAGGTTGTTCTGCTTTCAAAAGCAAATTCAGCCGCCTTTATTGTTTGTTGGCAAAATATGTAAGGCAACGAAAATTATGCTTCTACAATTAAACTTACATCTACCGTAAGAATTATTAATATTAGTTATAATGTTCAGTATAAGCACTGCTAGGGTAAAGTAATTTAGCCTCAAATATTACCTCCCAACAATCTTTAAATCGGTTTAAGTGTTATCACGTATAGCTTTGACGCCTTGAAGCGTTCGTAAATAAGATTCGATTCGTAAATCTACAAAGTTTTTCTAATACTGTTAATTTTGATGTTGAGAAAGTGGTGAAACGAAGCATACTTTCTTCTAGTCAGATGAGTGAAGTCTAATGAAACTACTCGGAAAAAGCCTCGACGCTGTATCTCTATCTATGTCCCCATCAATTGCTCAATTTCGCCAGCTTGAAACAGGGTATCCACGTCCGCAGCTCCAGCGAGCGCAGTGGATTAACTTAAACGGCACCTGGAAATTTTCCTTCGACGATGAAGGAAAATTCAAGCGACCCGCAGATGTTCAAGCCTGGACACACCAGATTGAAGTCCCCTTTGCACCAGAAACTGAACGTAGCGGCATTCATGACACCCAGTTCCACCCAAACTGCTGGTATGAACGGGAATTTGAAGTGCCAATTGACCGTCAGCATGTGTTGCTGCACTTTGGAGCGGTCGATTATCAAGCGTTCGTTTGGGTCAACGGTCAGTTTGTTGGCACGCATGAAGGCGGACATACGCCGTTCAGTTTTGATATCACAAATTTTCTGAATTCGGATGCCGTGCAACGAGTCACGGTTTGGGCACAAGACGATCCGCAAGATTTGGCAAAACCGAGAGGAAAGCAAGACTGGCAGCCAGAGCCGCATAGCATTTGGTATCCACGCACGAGCGGCATTTGGCAAACGGTTTGGGTGGAGTGCGTTCCAGAAACCTATCTAGAGAAAGTGCGGTGGACCTCTGATTTTGAACGGTGGGAAATCGGGTTTGAAGCCATGCTTGCTGGTACAAAATGCGATGACTTACAGATTAAAGTTCGGCTAACGGTGGGCGATCGTTTACTAGTGAACGATTGTTACGAAGTGGTAAACGGCGACATTAATCGCCACATTGCCTTATCTGATCCTGGAATTGATGATTATCGCAATACGTTACTGTGGAGTCCCGAAAAGCCGACTCTGATTGATGCTCAAATTCAGCTTTGGCATCATGGGGTGTTGCTGGATGAGGTCAAGTCCTACACCGCGATGCGGACGGTGGATATTCAGCGCGATCGCTTTATGCTGAATGGCCATCCTTACTATCTGAGATTAGTTCTCGATCAGGGCTACTGGACGGATACGTTGATGACGCCGCCTTCAGATGAAGCCTTGCGCCAAGATATTGAACTCACGAAACGCATGGGCTTTAACGGCGTCAGAAAGCATCAGAAAGTAGAAGACCCGCGATTTCTCTACTGGGCCGATGTCATGGGGCTGTTGGTGTGGGAAGAAATGCCGAGTGCCTATCGCTTCACGCGCAAAGCGGTTGAGCGCATTACGAAAGAATGGGCAGAAGTGATCGAGCGCGATGCTAGTCATCCTTGCATCATTGCTTGGGTTCCGTTTAATGAATCTTGGGGTGTTCCGAATCTCACCCAAACGGCTGCTCATCGTCATTATGTTCAAGCGCTTTACTACCTGACCAAAACTCTTGACCCCACTCGTCCGGTGATTGGTAATGATGGTTGGGAAAGCACCACGACGGATATTTTGGCGATTCACGATTACGACAATCAGCCCCAGCGATTAGCAAAACGCTACGGTCCCGAAGTCAAACTATCCGATTTGTTCGAGCGTCAACGTCCGGGTGGACGAGTCTTAACGCTAGATGGCTATCCGCATCAAGGACAGCCGATTATGTTGACTGAGTTCGGCGGCATTGCTTACGTTCAACCCACCGATGCTGATATTCAAAAAGCTTGGGGGTATGCTCGCTCTTGCGATGCGACTGATTTGCATCAACGCTATAGCGCCTTACTGACGGCTGTAAACCGGGTCGAGATGTTTAGCGGCTTTTGCTACACCCAGCTTACCGACACTTTCCAAGAAGCGAATGGATTGCTGTATGCCGATCGCACTCCTAAATTTCCGCTCGACGCGATCGCGTCTGCCACTCTAGGTAGGGATAGTCACGGGTCAGGGGGCGCTATACTGACCACAAACAAAGTCTCAGCGACAGGATCAGGCGCAGATCATGGATTTTCAGGAACTTCTCAAACCGGATGGTCGGAAGATCACGCTGTACAGCAGACGCCCCATTGCGCCGGGCCTTCATGCGCCCAGCCCTGGTAATGAACCGATTCAAGCGAATCCTCATTTGCGGTGGCATCCATTGCGGGGGGAGTGGGTAGCCTATGCGAGTCATCGTCAGGGGCGGACGTTTATGCCCCCCCCTGAATATAACCCGCTTGCACCCACGACCAATCCGGAGTTTCCGACTGAACTTCCTCAAGGACAATATGATGTCGCGGTGTTCGAGAATCGCTTTCCGTCGCTAACTGTGCAGGCACATGATCCACCTCATTTGATTGTGGATACACTGCCTGCTACAGGAGCTTGTGAAGTGGTTGTCTTCACTCAAGATCCAACAAAATCGTTGAGTGTTTTAGAACTCGACCATCTTGAGTTGTTGCTGCAAGTGTGGGGCGATCGCACTCGAATTTTGGGGAGCTATCCTCAAATTCAATATGTGTTGCCCTTTGAGAATAAAGGCGTTGAAGTGGGCGTAACGTTGCACCATCCCCATGGGCAAATTTATGCCTATCCGTTTGTGCCTCCGGTTCCGGCGCGAATGCTGGCCCAACAACAACAGCATTACCAACAGCATCAACGCGGACTGTTACAAGACTTGATTGAGAAAGAAATTGCAGACAATCAGCGAATTTTGTATTGCGATGAAGCCGCGATCGCGTTTGTTCCGGTGTGTGCCCGCTATCCCTATGAAGTTTGGATTGCGCCGATTCAACCTGTTGCTACCTTGAATGATCTATCAGACGAACAACGCCGCAGTCTTGCCAAAGCATTGAAGACCGTGACGCTAAAATATGATGGCTTGTGGAATCGATCGTTTCCGTACTTAATGGCTTGGTATCAAGCGCCCACAGACGAGCAGCCGCATCCCGAATTTCATCTGCACGCCGAATTTTATCCGCCTTATCGCACTGCTGACAGACTCAAGTATTTAGCAGGAACCGAGCTTGCAGCAGGCATGTTTGCCAATGATGCCCTACCGGAAGAAAAGGCAAAGGAACTTCAAGCGATCGCAATCGAGTTTGGTGAAGCATGAACACAGATCCTTCTGAAAGACAAGATGAATGCTTGCAGAAGCTGAAACTGATGCAAGCGTGTTTGCATGAGACTGATGCCGCCGCGATTCGTCTACGCGGAACGGATTGGTTCGCGTGGGCAACTGCTGGAGCCTCGAACAGTGTGCTATTAGCGGCTGAAACAGGCGTTGCAGACGTATTGGTGACAGAGAACAATGCGTGGATACTCACCGATGAAATCGAGGCGCAACGATTAACCGACGAAGAATTACCGGGCCGTGAAAAACAAAATCCTTATGCCCTGAATGTGTCTCCCTGGGCAGATTCAGCCCAACGGGAACGGTTTGTGCAAGAAGTAACAGCACGAGGAAAAATCCTCAGCGACCGACCTACATCATCTGAATTTTCTCTACCTGGTTCTCTAATTCAATACAAGCGCAAATTATTCCCGTCTGAACTCGATCGCTATCGTCAAGTCGGACAACTTGCTAGTGAAGCGATGACCGAAGTTCTGACCCAAGCACAACTCACTTGGACGGAGTATGATCTCGCTGGAGCGGGAGCAGAAGCGTTATGGAAACGAGGATTACATCCTGCCCTTACGCTTGCGGCTGGAGAACAACGCATTTCTCGCTATCGACATCCGGTGCCCAGTGGAGCGAAGATCGAGCGAGTTGCTATGCTCGTGTTTTGTGCCCGTGGATTTGGACTATACGCGAACTTGACCCGCTTTGTTGTCTTCGGTGAGCTGACCGCTCAGGAACACAAGTTACATCAGCAAGTGCGTGAAATTGAAGCGTTTGCCTTGAACCAGTCCCAACTCAATACACCTCTAAATCAGGTTTATCAAACTCTCCATCATAGTTACGAACAGCAAGGTTACCCACAAGCGATTCGCGAACATCATCAAGGCGGAACAACGGGATATTTGGCGCGAGAAATTGTCGCCAATTCAACGACCGTCGATCGCTTGAGTGCCAATACTGCGATCGCATGGAATCCAAGCTTAGCGGGAGCGAAAATTGAAGATACCTTCGTACTGCATGAGGATGGTACTTTAGAGAATCTGACGTTTGATTCAAACTGGCCAAGTGCCGAGGTCGCGGGTCGGTTACGTCCGATTCCGTTAGTGATTCAGTAAGCATTGTTCAAAGCATTGAAATTTAATGCAAAAAAGGCATTAATCTTGCCAATTCCAAATTTCATAATTCTATTCAATTTCCGATTTAAAATGGATTTTCAACAGATCTTTAATGCGGCTCCACAGGTTCAAGCCCAAGCTCCCGGCCGAGTCAATTTGCTGGGAGAACACACTGACTACAATGATGGATTCGTGCTGCCCACTGCGATCGAGCAACACACGGCTGTCTATCTTGGCTTTAGCCCCAACACACAACACCACTTTTATTCGCAAGACCTAGAAGCACAAGTCAACCTCACCTCTACAGATCCCGTTTCTGAAGGGTTTGCTAGTTACCTAATCGGATGTGTTCGAGTTCTAGAACAACTTGGTCATACAATCCCGCCTCTGAATGTGTTTGTTACCTCTACAGTACCGATCGGTGCAGGTCTATCGAGTAGTGCGGCATTGGAAGTCGCCATGTTGCGGGCACTACGATCGCTACTTCATCTCAATCTCGATGACGTCGACATCGCCAAACTTGCGCAACAAGCTGAGATTCAATACGCCGGAGTTCAGTGTGGCATTATGGATCAAATGGCGTCGAGTCTTGCAGACACCAAGCATCTCTTGTTTCTCGACACGCGCACTCTCGATCGCCAACTTGTTCCCCTTCCAGAGGGTGCAGCAATTTTAGTGATTGACAGTGGCATTCCTCGGACATTAGCGGCGAGTGGATACAATCAGCGACGGGCAGAATGTGAGGAAGCAGCACGATTACTTGGTGTCAAAGCACTGCGAGACGTGACCGATCTTGATGCCATTGCTCAACTTCCTGAACCGCTTCAACGTCGGGCACGACATGTAATTACCGAAAACGATCGCGTTTTAGAAGCCAAACAAGGTGTGTCTGCAACCCGATTTGGAGAACTGATGAATGCTTCCCATGCTAGTTTGCGCGATGACTATGAAGTGTCGATCGCAGGGCTCGATCAGTTAGTAACAATCTTGCAGTCAACACCAGAAGTTTTTGGCGCACGTCTGACGGGGGCAGGGTTTGGCGGCGCGTGTGTAGCGTTGGTTGATGTCAAGGCTTCACCTATGCCCTATGAAATTGCTCAAAGCGTGCTAGAACAATACCGTTCAACTGGGCATACCGGACAGCTTTTGATTCCAACAAAATCTGATTGAACGCAGACAATCAATTTTTTCCATAGCAGCTAATGCTGTGAAGTAAGGTACTCCTGTAAAAAGACGCGAAGGGAGGCGGTCATCCGCCTCCCTCATTTCCGTTTAACCTCCTCATGCATTCATGCTGATGAGAAGTTAACGATGTCCCAACCACTTAGCCGCGATCGCGCCAAATGCAGCACCCACGACAGGATTACTCAAAAATTTCACCAAGGCAGGCTGATCCGCCAACACCTCATGGAAAATGTCAGGGTGATTGTGGTAGGCAAATCCTGCTAGTTTGCTGACATCATCTGCACTCATCCGACTGGGATGATGGCTCGACAGTCCTAGTTGTCGTTCTAAGTCACGATCGTGAAGGCCGCGCTTCTTGAAATGATTGAGGAAGTCACGCGCTACATCATCCCGCTCATTGGGTTTGATTTGAGCGATCGCTTTTTGAAGTTCTGGCTCCATTTGGCTTGCAGGAACCTGATTTGGATTGAAAGAACGGCTAAACAACTGATGACGCTCATCTCGTGTCGATCGTTGAGCAAAATCATCAAAGTTTTGATAGTCCTGTGACGTGCTAGCATCATCGAGGCTTTCTGTGTTGCCGCCTGCCAAATCGTGCATCACTTGGCGCTTGTAAGCATCACTACTAGACATGGTGTTATATCTCCTGGTCAAATCACGTTAAGGTTTAACACGTTAAGGTTTAACAATTGACTAACTGGCTTGCTGATACTCAATCTGGTTTGACTGGCTATCGTAACGGGCCGTCAGAATCAGTTTCTTGTCTGGGGCGTACATCAAAACGGTTAAGTCTTGATTGGGAAAGTTTTTATGAAAGCCTTGCGCGAGGGATTTTGTTAAATCTTTCACTTCAGTTGGACGCACTTGAGAAGAAATAACAACCCCGAGTTTGTTGTTGTCTCGCACATAGGCATCTTTAATCAAGCCTTTGCTCGCAGTCACGACCCAGTTTCCAAAATCCTGACCTGCAACTGAATTGCCGCGTTCCAGCTGGCTGTAATTGCTTGTGTGATCAATGGGTGCTGGGCTGATGGCTCGTGGTTCTTTTGCCGTTGCGGCTCCACAAGCAGTTGTGAACATGAGAACTACAACAAGTGCGATCGCAGTGAAAAACTTGCGACTTCTTTGAAAAACGTTCACTTTTTCCTCCTTCAAATATTGGAACAAATAACGCAGTATGACGGCAGTCCGGAGGAAATGCATGCGGATGCTGGATGAATCCGCCTACACAAATCCCCGTGATCAAAGCCGTAAGTTTTAATGAGTTTTGGTAGTGTTGTAGACCGTAGTTGGACACTCTTAGACCGTAATTGGACACTCTAATTGTGTCTTTAGGACACGGCATTCAAGCTAATCAACAGGTCTACAACGCTGCTGTGAGCGTGGTCAACGAAAACCTACAGGTTCTTGTTAATCACGGGATGGCCTTCTGTGTTCACGTCAAGTTCTTCTCGGCGTATTGTCTCTTCAGCCGTAACTGTTTCTTGATCGACCACTTTCTTCACGCGCACTTCCTCACGCACAAACGCTTCTTTACGAATGTCTGGCGTTTCTTCGTACACTTCCACGCGGGTAACTTGCCCTTCCTGGAAGTTTGCTTCGCTAGGAGCGATCGTTGCAGAATCTACCGGAGTCCGCTCAATTACGACGCGCTCTTTCTCAATCGGAACGGATACTTGTGCGGTTTCAGTTTCGACATGCTTGCCGATCGTAACTTCTCCAGCTTTTCTGCGAGTCTTGCTAGCAATTAGGCGTTCCTGATACAGCCTTAAACTCTGGTGATCCTGATCGTTGAGATCATATAGAGCAGGCTCGTTCTGATAATTATAAGTATCACGATGATAGTCTGGAGTCAGATCGCGGTCAGGGGCAGCAACAGCACCAGCTAACCCAGTCGTCCCAGAAGGACGATACACGCTTCTTACTTGCTCTTCGTGATCATAATCAACTAGCGTATTCTCATTGAACTCAGGCAGGCTTTCGACCTGTTCCTTGGTCAAGCTTTTGGCATAGACGCGGCGATTGGAATAATCAATCCTAGCACTGCCGATCGGGAGTAATACAGTCTTACCAAACACCCAAATACCTGTGTTGATCACGAGGTAACGAAACTCCCCATTATCGTCAACAAGCACATCGTCAACAGAACCAATTTTGTCATCTCCAGAATAGAGATCCAGTCCGATCACATCATCATTGTCGAAGTGGCTCCGATAGTCTGGGTCAAAGTCTTTAATCTTGTGAAGTGCCATTTTTCTCCTTTAATTTGTTTAAAGTAAACGTAATACTTATACTTAACAGTAAAGAGGCTGCGCTAATGTTATTCACCTGTCTTAAGTTACATTCAGCGCTATCTCCAAAGGTGAGCAACAACGGATCATCAGCTCAAATACTTGCCCCATCTAACGTTTTAATTTGTAGCGATCGCTTAAATTCGGTTCTAGCAAAGGGTAGATGAGTGCTAAGCAATAGCCGACTATCCTAAAAGTAATTACACTCGTTTTACTTAAAGCTGGACGCACAGAAAGAGACTGCAATCGCACTCCCCTTTCTGAACCAAGTCTTTATAAGCTAAAAGTTTTGGGTGAATGAGTTGATTCCTTCACTACAAAATTTTGCTCAGAAAAATCGTCCTTGTTAAGCGCTTCGGTTTAAGAATTTGCTATGAACCCTTTAAAGCTACGTGCAGAAGAATGTTCGGCATTCGGAGTCTTGGTGCTACAGTACTTGGAGAAAAATCCGCATACCAACATGAGCCAGTTGGCGAGAGAAGTAAACATCTCGCGAGCAGGACTGGGTTGGATTTGTCGCAAGCAAAGCAATCCAGATGAGGACACGGCCAGTCGAATCACCCGAATTATTGGTGCTAATCCGACTGAAATTGCGCGGCTCGTTCACGAAAACAAGATCGAAAAGCTAGCGAACCGCAACGAACTTAACTATGTGACTAAATTTAGTAAAGAATCGGTTCGGATCGCGATTCCTAAAGAAGACGCGATCGCAGGCTTGAATGCCCTCTTTCAAGCGTTTCACAGGGTTACAAGAAGTGTTCCTGAAATCGAAAAGCCAACGGACTTCCAGATTTACAAGCAAGCTTACGAAATTATAAAGCGACAGTTTCTAAGCAGAAAAATATCTAGAAGACAGCGGTCTACGACATTAGCAGGCTAACTGCTGGAAGAGAATGCCAGGTAAAAAATGCGCGATCGCATAGATCTACGCTTGCCAATTCAAACTCGCATGTTGACAAAGCGCGATCGCTAAATTTTCTCTTTGGCTGGTGGCGTAATTCCTCGCTTGATCAATCCTGCCTCCACGTCTTTGAGCAGCCCAAAATCTTCTTCGGGCAGAATCGCCTGTTCTGACGATGGCTGACGCTCTAAAAACGCGAATGCCTGACGAAATTGCTGCGGCGTAGCTTGCACAGGCGAAGCAAAGTGACAGGGAATCACGCGCTCGAAGTTCCAATTGGCGACGCGATCTGCCCACGCGATCGTCTCTTTTGGAACTCGATTTAAGATTAATCGCTGCAAAATTGGCGCAACAAACAACCGTCCGTTCCCGCGCAAGGCATCAAACGATCGTTGCCAATCGTCTTTCCACCGGAAGGGAAACCACCCAAAATAGTTTTTCTTGGAATGATCGATCGCCGTTCGAGCATCCCAAATCGATGGCAGCAGATCCAGAGTGTCTAACGTGCTAGGAAGGAAATAGAAGGCAAACAGCGAAATACGATGCCAACCCTTGCGGCGAAGCTCTGGTGTATCTTGGATGGCATCGCTGGCGCGCTCTCTCGCGTGATAGAGCAACGGATACGGATCGAGTTGAACGATCGCAGGTGGTGTGTCAGAAATGGAAAGGACAGAATCCGTTACGAGCAGCGTGCGCGATCGCTTGTGAAAAAATGCCACCTCTCCAAATGAACCAATGCCCTGTGCCACCGGGCCTAAAATCGCATATTCAAACTGATCGCCAAATGGCGTTTCTGAACCGTCATCTGGCAAAACGTGAGTGCGCTTTGCTGGAAATCCTAGCCAGCTGAGCGGTAAATTGACCGGAAAGCTCCACTGATTGGGTGCTACAAACACTTGAGCGTTCGGGAAAAATCGCGCAAACGGACCCACAAATACTTTATGCTCCAAGCCAGAAATTGTGGGCAGAATAATGTACTTTACATCCCCATGCTCAGCGACTAATTCATTCACGAGCCGAATGCATTCGGGTGTCGGCGCAACAGGTGCATATATCAACAGTCCGCCTTCTTCAAGCTTCACAGCAGTCATGCGAATCGGCGTGGCCACGTAGAAGATGCCTTGAACTTGGTCAAACGTCCATATTGTGTCTCTAACCACTTCTGCGCGAAGTGTGCGCCGTTTGCTGTAAGGGTAAAGCGGTACCGTAAACCACCATAACCAATTCCAATCTTTAGAATCGCGGTTTAACGTCTCTAATTCGCTCTGAACTGCCATCGTGCCGCAATCCTTTAGAGTTTAGTCTTTGCCCTTCAACCATTAAATCTGAATGTTTGAGGCTAATCTCTAGTTTCTCATAGTCATGCCCCATCCGCCGTCATCCTGTAGAACGGTGCGTCAGTGAAATAGAGTTGCCACGAGTGGCTTTGCCAAGCTCCAAAGGAGCGCTCTAAACAACCTCAACGGCGTTGAAGTTGTTGACGTTAAAACTGCCTTTGTTTCTGTTGCCGCATTGCAGCCTTCCGCGATCTCGCAGGTCGATCCTTTTGCAAAAGCCCGCTCCGTGCAACCCACTAACAGGTGATGATCTCTGGAATGGATCTGTTGCCTGTGGAGAGACTTTTGCTACCAAGTTGGATCGAAAAACAGATTAATCGTCAATTCCTCACGTCCGCATGGCACGGACGAAATGCAGCTACACACTGATTCCTCACCATCGATTTCGACTTCACACGCATGACAAGACCCCATCAAACAGCCCGTGGGAATTGAAATGCCTGCCCGGTCTGCAACGTGAAGCAACGGTTCCCCCACTTCAGCAGTGGTTACGACATCGTCCGGCAAAAATCGAATGCGAATGCTCATGATGCAATTCTAAAGAATATCTAAACGCAACGGGTTGACCCGCCGCTTTAAGTTTAGTGTGTAAGACAAGGACAAACGGGTACGTTGCACCGAAAGGGTTAGGGATAAGAGCGCATTCAGAATTGCTGGTGCGCTTGTTTTTTTGTCAGTAGGATTACTGAGGCAACACGGTTTTGAGATCAAGGTGAGGCGCGATCGCGTCTGCTAACTGGTCTAGCATCAGTTCTCGCTGCTCACGGTAATTGGCAACGCCTGTCGGAAGCGATCGTAAACCGCGCTGTTGCCGTAAGCGGTTAAGCCATGCCCGCCGCCACGGACCATTATCAAAAATACCGTGCAGGTAGGTGCCCCAAACCGAATGTGATTCGTCTACAACCCCTAAATTCGCATCGTCAAACAGGGGTTGGATGCCACCACCGTCTTCTTCAAGCAATCGCGTCCGTCCTTGATGAATTTCGTATCCGGCAACGGGCAACCCTTCTTGAGGAAAGTGAGAGGTAACGCTGCGCTGACGAGCCACTTTCTGCCCCGCAATTACGGTTTTAAGCGGCAATAGACCTAACCCGCGATAGCGCCCCTCGTGCCCTTCAATGCCTTCCGGGTCAGCAAGGATTCTACCTAGCATTTGATAGCCACCGCAGATGCCTAGTACCGTTCCCCCTGCCGCCACGTAGTTCTGGATTTCTTCTGCCATTCCTGTCTTGTGCAAGAGGATCAGATCGGCGATCGTCGTCTTCGATCCTGGCAAAATCACCGCATCCGGATGCCCCAACGATTGCTTCGGATGGAGATATTTCACATTCACAGACGATTCTGCTTCGAGCGGATCGAAATCAGTAAAGTTTGAGATGCGCGGCAATCGCACGACTCCAATCGTCAAGTCTCCTTTCGCGTTGATGCCGCGATCGAGCAAGCTGAGCGAATCTTCAGCCGGAAACGATTGATCGAGCCAGGGAATTACGCCAATCACCGGAATTCCAGTGCGGTTTTCGACCCACTCGATTCCTGATTGCAGCAGCGATCGCTGTCCCCGAAACTTATTGATCACGATGCCTTTGATCAGCGATCGCTCCTCCGGGTCGAGTAACTCTAGCGTTCCGACAATGTGGGCAAACACGCCGCCCCGCTCGATGTCGGCCACCAAGATGGTCGGGGCGTTGAGATACTTCGCCACCCGCATATTAGTCAAGTCGCGGTGCTTCAAATTAATCTCCGCAGGACTGCCCGCCCCTTCACAAACCACCATGTCAAATTCTTCGCTCAGTCGCCGCAGCGAGTCCTCGATCGCTTGCCAGCCCGCATCAAAAAACTGCTCATAATATTCGGCGGCTCCGCACCGACCGACGACCCGACCTTTCAAAATCACCTGTGAGGTCATATCCCCTTGAGGCTTCAGCAAAATCGGGTTCATCTCCACCCAAGGCGGAATCCCGGCTGCCCATGCCTGCACCGCTTGCGCATAGCCAATTTCACCACCATTGGCGGTGACATAAGAATTTAGCGCCATATTTTGCCCCTTAAACGGAGCAACGCGAAATCCTTTCCGTGCCAAGATGCGACACAGTGCGGCGGTAATTAGAGATTTTCCAGCGTGGGATGTTGTTCCCACGACCATGATGGCTTTCATTTAGAGAGACCTCCGGGGCAACCTGAGAACAAGGGACACCTTACGCAACGCTGATACAAGGAGGATGAGAGATGAGGGATGAAAAGCTAAATAAGAAAAGCTAAATAATAAGAGGAGATTTCGACGTTGAATTGTCAGCCACCAAAAAGCATACATTCATCCCTCATCCCTCATCCCTCATTCCTTCTAAAACGGCAACCTGACCCAACGACTGAATGCATTGTAAAAGCGATCGCTTAAACTAGGCCGAAACTCTACTCCACCTTCGGTTTGCCAAGTCTGAACGAGTTGACGACCGAGCGGGGTTAGACGGAAACTGTCGGTTAGTCCTTGTCCGTCTACTTCACGTCTCAGCAGACCGACCTGAATTAGCCATAGGAGTTCGGCTTCGGCGGCAAGTTCGAGCAGGGGGCGGTGGGTGTACTGATGTTGGACGCCAGATGTGCCCGCGATCGCACCTAAAGCAACGCTTTGGGCAATCATCGCCGCATAGAGTTTGAGCCGAAACGGAGCGCAGCGAACCGCACGGGCGGCTCTATCGATTGTGCGTTGAGTGTAGCAAATAGGTGTAGGAGACGTTGTAGAAGTCATTGAGAACAAACTGCTGGAGAAGTGAAAATCTTAACTAGAGTTGAAAATCTTAACTAAGAGTATTCTAAAAATGTTTTACTCCATCGTATTGACAGAATCAGCAAAACCATTCTCTCGTTGTCGTTAAATTTAGTACGCTGGTAGTATTTTCTACAGTAACAAAAGAATTGGGTTATGAAATTCAAAATCATTAAGAAATCCTGATTTACGAGTCTGGCAGCAGAACTCTAGTTGCTTCGTTGCCAAAATAACTCTTAGATAGATGCCTATTCCAGTTAATACAGTTGAGATGCGCCGCAGAATTCCTAGTAAGCCGAAGATTTTAAGTGGATCTGTTTTCACCGCCTCTACAACTTCAGCAGGAGCCGCTATTAATTTCAATTCGTTGAATCGACTGACTCACAAGTTAGAAGACTACACTAGAAGCGGACTTGCGGATACACTCGCGCTGCCAAATCAGTGAACTAAAGAGCATAAGGACAATAGAGGATGGCGCTACAGAAATTTCAGCATTTCATGCTGAAGGAGATTTATGAGCAACCAGAGGTGATTCGTCACTCCCTCAACGATCCTAATAAAGCGTTTCAGGTGTTGCCAACGTTAGATCAGGTTGAAGAGATTCAAATTCTCGCCTGTGGAACCAGTTTTCATGCTGGGCTAGTTGGGCAATTTTTATTAGAACAAGTCGCGGGAATTCCAACGCGAGTGCGATCGGCGTCAGAATTTCTTGCTGCTCCATTCCCCCGGACTCGAAACACCTTACTTATGGTAGTTAGCCAATCGGGAGAAACAGCCGATGTCTTAGCGGCAATGCAGGCTGTAAAACAATCTTCAGGTGGGGCTTTCAAGATTCTGGCGATCACCAACAATTCCCAAAGCTCCATCGCTACCGAAGCCGATTGTGAGATTTCTGTTGCGGCGGGCGTTGAAACAAGTGTTGCCGCCACCAAGACCTTCACAGCACAGTTAGCGCTATTCTACGGTTTAGCATTTTTCTACGCCCGGCAGGGACAGCATTTGAGTCACGAACAGCTAAAAGGGTGGAACGCCCAGTTGGATGCTCTACCCGCACAGGTGGAGAAGGTACTGCAACAAGAGGCTACAATCGCTGCGATCGCAGCTTCTCTAAAAGACACGAAAACTCTCATTCTGTTAGGTACAGGAATTAATTATCCGCTCGCGCTAGAAGGCGCACTGAAACTAAAAGAAACCACCTATACCCATGCAGAAGGTTATGCGGCAGGGGAATTTCTCCACGGACCGATTGCCCTGTTAGATCAAACCATTCCTGCGATCGCGATCTGTCCTTCTCAGCCCTCTAGATCAGCCAGTGCAGAGCGCATTCTTAAAGTGGCTCAAAAAATCAGCAGTAACGGCAGTGATGTAATCCTGCTGGGCGGGTCTGATGCTGCGATCGTGCTTCCGCCCTGTGAGGAGTTGTTGTCTCCATTTCTGAACATCGTTCCGCTGCAACTCTTGGCCTATCACCTTGCGATCGCTCGCACTATCGATGTCGATCGTCCGAGAAACATCACAAAATTTCTCAAATCTTCCTAAGGCCTCTGTTGTTCTAGAACAATTTGCTTTAGGATTTGGAGGAATAAATTGCTATGAGAGTTTGTCTCTAAAATGACCTCTTCTCCAGATCCACGCCGCGACGACCCACTTCCACCCAGTTCAGAGCGCCGCAGGCTGACGGCGGATGAGCTAATTGCTATGTTTGTCGCGTTCCTCAGCATTGGCAGCATTGGCGCTTGGGCAGTTAGTCAGCCTGATCAAGGATTCGACTTGGGAGCATTGACAGGGGCACTGCCGACCCCGGCTCCACTTCTACCGAATTCAGGGGTGACAACGGCTCCAACGACAGGAAATGGCACGGCGATCGCACCGCAAACCTCTTCAAATGCTGCTCCCTACTCATCCGGGGGTACTCTGTTTGATCCTGCTCCTCAAGTTGACCCACGAACGAACGCTCAGTTTCCAGGCGTTATAGTCGTGCCCTCGGGAGCACCTTCGCCATCGATCGCCGCCTCTCCTCTGCCGACGTTGACCCCCGCTCCTAGGGTTCCATCCTCCTCTCTTGTTCCCAATGCCACATCTCCAACGGGCTTTTCAGATGTGCCTGCGGACTTTTGGGCGTCGGCTTACATTGCAGAATTAGCCCGCCGCGATATCATTAACGGCTTCAAAGATGGCACATTCCAGCCCAATAAACCTATTACTCGGGCTGAATTTGCGGGAATTGTGAGTAAGGCGTTTGAGAAACCAAAAAACCAGGAACTCCTGCCGTTCCGAGACTTAGAACCAAATTATTGGGCAAAGGGCGCGATCGATGAATCGGTGCAAACGGGATTTCTAAATGGCTATCCTGGCGGTGTCTTTCAACCTAATCAAGAAATTCCGATTCTTCAGCTTCAAACAGCACTAGCAACAGGCTTGAAGTTGAAGCCTCCGTCCCAACCTAGCCAGATTTTGTCTCGATTTCAAGATGCTGGAGAGGTTCCAAAATGGGCACAAGGTAAGGTTGCCGCCGCTGTTGAATCTGGTATTGCGACCAACTATCCATCGCCAAATAAAATTGAGCCGAATCGGGTTGCGACACGGGCAGACGCTGCTGCTTTGGTGTATCAGGCGATGGTGAAAGATGGTCGAATTACGCCTAGTGCCCAGTAGGATTAGTGATTGGCCCTAGTGCTTCGTTAGAGGGATGCCTGCGGCAACGCTTTGCAAAGAGGGATGGATTGGCGAAGAGAGATGAAGCCGTTCGGCTTGTTTTTTCATCCCTCCTTCTCTCTTCCCTTGCTTGATAAAACCTACGCTTGACAAAACACTAGTCGCCTCACGCCGGGCGATAGTGACGGGCAGTGGGACTAAACTCGCGATTGGAAGACTGTCCCGGATCATAGCCTTCATTTCGCACGCGTCGTCGCAGATCGCCCAAATCAGGAGAGGCCTTGACCGCATCATCAGGACTAATTCTACCCAGTAAAATTAATTCGCATAGCGCTTGGTTCATCACCTGCATCCCTTCGCTGGTACTTGTTGCCATGAGTTGAAAGGCATCCGTATCATTGCCCTTGAGCAAATAATCTTGAATGGCAGGCGTGTTAATCAGAATCTCATGAACGGCGATTCGGCGTCCATCGGTAGTGGGAAGCAGTTGCTGTGAAATCACAGAGACAAGCGATTCCAAAATCTGAAGCCGCATCGCGCTCTGTTCGTCAGGGTTGTAGATATTGAGCAGACGATTGATCGTGCTGATGGCGTTTTTGGTGTGCAGCGTTCCCAACACCAAATGTCCCGTTTGAGCCGCTTGAAGCGCAATATCGACGGTGATGCGATCGCGCATTTCTCCAATCAAAATCACGTCCGGGTCTTCCCGCAAGACGGCTCGTAGTGCTTGATGAAATTGGTGAGTATGCAGCCCGACTTCTCGCTGGCTAATCAAGCACTGGTTGGACGGATGGATATATTCAATCGGATCTTCAATCGTGACAATATGGCGATGCTGAGACTCATTGAGTTCTCGAATCATCGCCGCGATCGAGGTGGATTTACCCGAACCCGTCGGCCCTGTCACCAAAATCAATCCTTGCTCATGGTTAATCAGGTATTTCAGGACGGAGGGCAAGCCAAGATTGTCAATTGACGGTACCTCTAGAGAGATTAAGCGCAGTACCATTGCGCCTCCGGTCAAAGTCTCAAAACAGTTGATCCGACACCGTAGAAATCCTGGATAGTAAATCGCTGTGTCTAGCTCTTTCTCTTGGGCAAATCGGTTGCGTTGCTCGGGGGTGAGGGTTTCAGCGAGATATTGATGAAAGTGTTCTGGTGTGACGATCTCAAGGTCACTCATCTGCACCATTTTGCCCCGAATCCGAAATCGAGGCACTTCACCAACGCGAAGATGAATGTCCGAGGCATGCCTAGTATGGGCATCTTTTACTAGTTGCTCAATGGAGGAAACGGTGTTGGCGGTAGCTTGCCTAACTCGCATTCGGCCAAAATTGGGTGGTGGCGGAGTCAAGCTGGCTTTGAATGAGCGATGAGAAGCGCCTTGATTTAGGCCCTGCTGAGCAGGGCCATCAGGATTACTGTTTGTCATAGTTACTAGGGCCGGATTTAGTTGAATAAACTCTTGATCAAATCAGTGACATCTGGGGGCGCAGAATATGAGGCAATAGAAATGAGGCTGTCAGTGTATTCGCTGGTCTAAGTTTGATTTGTAGCTGTGTTCAAAATTCTAACCAGTAGAATCACAGAGATTTTAGGTGTTTACAAATTTTTCTATTTCCTTAAACATAGCGAGATTGAGAAGCGGGATTAAAGAAGAACTGATTTTCTTCCTAAAAGCGCTACGTAGTCTATGTTTCTCTAGATCGCTCTAAGTATTACTCGCGCCAAACGAAACTGATCCATCGCTCCCCGCTTTGCAAAGCCTTCATATTTTGATGCCATAATTCGCTATGAACACTCGCATTCTGCCGTGGCTAGAAACTCGCTGGGTCGCTCCATCATTTAGTGGCTTGGTGTTGAGTGGATTAGCGCTCTTTTTTTTCTTAGCGGCTACCAATACGATGGCAGGCTGGCTTTACGTCATCAGTGGCGTTCTAGTCTCTCTGCTGACAATCGCCGCTCTGCTTTCCCGACAAACACTCGCCCAGATTCAGCTTTCCCGGCGTCCGATTCTGCCGATTAGTGCAGGGGAAACGCTCACGGTAGAACTACTCGTTCAGAACTCGACCTCAAAGCGCAAAGAACTGCTGCAAGTGGAAGACTTAATTCCGTCGGTTCTGGGTGAACCCGTTCGCCGAGTCGTAGAAACGTTGGCTGCCCATGGAACGCACTACTGGGTGTATGAGCAACCCGTCGCCAAACGCGGAATCTACCGATGGCACAGCGTACGAGTCAGGACAGCCGCACCCTTGGGGCTATTTTGGTGTCGGCAGGAGTTTGGTGTCAGCGCGATCGCAACCGTCTATCCGACCGTTCTACCCCTATCGCGCTGCCCTTTGATCGATGAACTTGGACAAGACACCAGCCTTCTGGATGACCATCGACGAACGCAAGCCGCCACCGAGGGCTTAACGCGATCGCTACGCCCCTATCGCTGGGGTGACTCAACTCGTTTAATTCATTGGCGCACCAGTGCCCGCTACGGAGAACTGCGAGTTCGAGAATTGGAGACGCTCACCAGCGGACAAGAGATGACCATTTGCCTCGATAGCACTACCAGTTGGGACTCTGAAGCTTTCGAGCAAGCCGTGGTTGCTGCCGCTTCTCTTTATTTCTATGCGATTCACCAAACGATCAATATTCGCGTCTGGACGGCGGGGAGCGGTGTTATTGCTGGAAATCAAGCTGTCTTAGAAACTTTAGCGGCAATTACACCTGCAGAAGAGACTCAAATCGAGCGTCTTCCCATGACATCTTTGATTTGGCTGACCCAAAATCCCCTCAGCCTCCATAGCTTACCGAACGGAAGTCGCTGGATCTTATGGAATGACCGACCGAAGCAGCTTATTCCTCTGCCTGGACTGGTGATCCAGCCAGAGCAGCCCACCGGAGCGGGGCGAAACCAATCGCTTCAACGTCAGCTACAAAATGATTCAACGTCCTCCTAGGGTGCAGTGGAGAAACGCAGCAGACACCTTTAGAGTGGAGATGTTTCATAAGATAAGCAACTATAGGTTTAAGCAACCGTGATCGAAGCCCTACCAGCTGAGTTTTGGCTTGGAGTCGAGCAATTCAATCAAGGCGACTTCTATGCCTGCCACGATACCTTAGAAGCAATCTGGATCGAGGCTCCTACGTTCGAGAAGAAATTCTACCAAGGCATCTTACAAGTGTCGGTGGCGCTCTACCACTTGGGCAACCGCAACTGGCGTGGTGCAGTCATTTTGCTGGGTGAAGGACTGAATCGGCTGCGAGACTACCAGCCAGACTATGGTGGAATTGATGTTCAGAAATTTAGCGCAGATGCCGCTGATCTTCTATCAGAACTGCAAACCTTGGGCCCGGAAAAAGTCGATCGCATCGTTCTAAATCAAGCTGCTGATCAAGCAACGCCTTCTGAACCTATTTTTCTTCGTCCCCCAATTCTCCAAAAATCCAAACCCGCTCTAGAAGAGAGCAATAGTTAGTTGCACTCGGCAGTCTTCCCAATTCTGACGCTTTGAGCGGGTCATTGGCGATCGCAGCGATCGTTATACTTTCAGTAATCATTCTTCTCTCCAGGGTTTGTAGCACTTGGAGAGCTTTTATTGGTTGTGCTGCCACCGCATTGGCATTTTAGGTCTTGGCATTTTAGGTCAATGGTTTTGGTGCTTTGAGTGAATTGACCAGAATTGATCATTGTGTGAGTTGCGATCGCTTTGCAAACATAATTTCAAACCTTGAGTGAAGGATGCGGCAACGATGGGATGACTTTGAGAACTTTCGTGATCGCGTCGATACTGCGTTTAATCATTGCCCTAACGTGCTTTCGTAGAGCTACTGTACAAATTACGATCGCAATCGAATCTCATAGTCTCAGAGAAGACTTAGAAACAGACTCGAGCTAAGTCTCAATTGAGATGTTGAGACGCATACTAGTACGGCCAATTACCAACCAGCACCTAGGCTGATCAGAGAATTGCGACACATCTCATAGTCCCAGAGAAGACTTAGACATAGACTCAAGCTAAGTCTCAATTGAGATATTGAGACGTGTGCATTACTACGGCCAATTACCAACCAGCACGTAGGCTGATCAGAAGAATTGCGATCGTAATCATATCTCATAGTCTCAAAGAAGACTTAATTCTAGACTCAAGTTAAGTCTCACTGTTTCGAGTGAGACTTATAATACTGTTATGTTCAATTGCCAAAATGCTCCCGTACAAATTGCGATCGCAATCGCATCTCATAGTCTCATAAAAGACTTAGATATAGACTCAATTTAAGTCTCATATGAGACATAGAGACGCGTACTACTACGTCGGTCGTGTTCTAGACATGGGGATTCATCAGTCAAACCGCCCGTCCAAATTCA
>NZ_JCACCM010000193.1:0-6334 GCF_059501405.1 Myxacorys sp. | reverse complement strand
TCAACGTTGAACCAGTACGATTATTCTACATTCCGGTTAACCTGACATTACCGTTTTCGGCTAGGCTCTTAGTAGTTACCTGCTTTCTAGCTTCGCTGTCACCCCGTAATGGCACTACCTTCGTATCCTTGATTAACTCTACTTGAGCATCTTCAAACTCGCTTGCTTGGTCAGAAGCTCAGTAATCTTATTTGCAGGAAGTGGAGGAGAGAACAAATATCCCTGTCCCTGCTCACAACAGATTGCTCGAAGTTGTTCAAGTTGCTCAAGTGTCTCTACTCCTTCAGCAATAACATACATTCCCAACTTGTGTGCCAGGACCGTAATCGCTTCAACAATTTCCAAGGTTTCACCTGTTACTCCAAGGCGGCTAATGAAGGAACGATCAATCTTAAGCGTGTGAATTGGAAAGCGGTATAAATAGCTGAGAGACGAGTAGCCTGTGCCAAAGTCGTCTAAACTGAGCCGAATGCCTGAGTTGCTGAGATGTCTCAGTTTGGACTGAGTTGCTTCGCCTTGGTTCATTAGCAAGCTTTCAGTAATTTCAAGCTTCAAATTGTGGTGTTGCAACCCTGTCTGAGATAGTATCTGATCAATCTGTTTAACTAGGTCAGGCTGGAGGAACTGCTTACTTGATAAATTGACGCTCATAACCATGAACTGGCAGCAGGCGAACTGTTGCTGCCACAGCCGCATTTGCTCGCAGGCTTGACGAAGAACCCACCAATCTAGGCTGACAATAATTCCTGTCTCTTCCGCAATTGGAATAAATCGATCGGGAGATACCATACCTTGAGCTGGATGATGCCAGCGAACCAGCGCTTCAAAGCCGGTGGTTTGGTGAGTTTTGAGATCGACAATCGGTTGGTAGTAAACCTCAAACTCTTCTCGTCCGATCGCACGCCTTAAATCCGTTTCAATCTGCAATCGCTCCACGACTTTTGTATACATTTGGGAATCAAAGATTTCATATCGAGCTTTGCCATTGAACTTGGCCCAATACAAAGCGATATCTGCATTGCGTAAAAAGCTTTCAGGTTGAAAATCTTCCATCGTGCTGAGAACGATGCCAATACTAGCACTGATAAACAGCTCATTCTCCTTGAGAGTGAAGGGTTGCTGTAATTTCTGAGAGATGCGGTCTGCGAGCTTAATTGCATCAGTGATATCTGTAATATTGTCAATTAAGATAATAAACTCATCCCCACCAAACCGAGCCAAGGTCGTGTACAGGGATTGATTCAAGATTTGGATTTCTCTGACAGAAGTGCTTAATCGTTTTCCAACTTCTATGAGCAACTGGTCTCCTGCCAAATGTCCTAGGCCGTCATTAATTAGTTTGAAATAGTCTATGTCCAGAAACAGGATGGCAAATAGGTAGGGAGAGCTATGATTTACTGAATCAGCTGCATGCGAAATTGCTTCCTGTAGCTTGAGTTGAAACGCGGTTCGATTCGGTAAGTCTGTTAGAGCATCGTGATGGGCGTTGTGTTCCAATTTGGCAAACGATTCTCGTAGTTGCTGTGTCATCCCATTGAAGGAGCGAGCGAGCGCAGCAATTTCCCTGGTTCCTGATGCTTCAACCTGCTGATTCAAATCCCCATCTGAAATCGCCTGCGATGCTCGGCTCAAGTGCAGAATGGGGTAAGTAATCCAACGCGAGGTATGGAATGCTAGAACGATCGCTAGTGCCAATGCCAGCAAACAGAGCCAGATAGTTGTACGAGTGTTTGCATAGATCTGCGCCATGAAGTCAGATTCGGGAACGACGACGATGACCAGCCAGTCAATGCCCAAATCGTCTTTCCAGGGAGTGACTTGAACAAACTGCGGCTGATGGTTGAGCGAAAAATCCAACTGTTGAGAGTGTTGAATTTGATTGAGATTACCAAAGCGATCGTTTAAGTGTTGAGCGGTTGCTCGAATCAGCAGGTCTTTACTGTCAGATGCTTTCAAGCGTTGTGGTTCGTCATCGACGATTTTGAAAGGCTGTTCAGGAACCGAACTGCCAATCAACAACCCACTGCGTTCGACGATAAACGTCTTACCAGAGGGACTAACGGTCAGTTGACGAAGAAAATCGCTAATTTGAGAAAGGCGTTGCTCGCTAGCAACCACTCCTTTTAACTGTTGATTGGCATCGTAAATGGGAAGACTAGCTGAGATCGCAAGGGAAAATGGAGCCGCCTGCCAGTTATACACCGACGTCCAGGTAAGCTGCCTCTGCTTAATAGCAGCGCGATACCAGTCTTCTTGCTGAAATGGGTAAGCACCGAAATCTCCAACTAGCTTTGTTGTGCGTCTTCCCAGACGATCGGCTTCCCAAATGTAGAGATTAGAATTGCCATGTTTTGCTGGATTGACGTACCCAATTGTGGCGCGATCGTCATACACAAAGCCAGCAGATTCAAAATTACCTGAGCTAGAGCCGTACAATACAAAGCCAGCATTAAACGAGTTCACCTGTTCCCAGAAGAACTGCTCTAACGCTTCGTGATTATCAGAATTCACAATTCCCGTTTTGATGGCATTGGCATTTAGGCTTGTCAGCTGTTTGGGAATTTCCATGTAACCCGTCAGATGTTGACCAATGCGAGCGCTGACCTCCTGCCGTAATCGATCAGCCAAGCTATTAACAGACTTTTGCCCATTCTGGAATGAAAGGTAGCTGACTAAACCAATGACGGTGAAGATTTGCAGGACAAACGGAACAACTAACAGCAACTGGAGTGGAACGCTTCGGGGATGTTCAGAACGTGGCATGATTTAGGCAGGAGTGCGGAAGAAAAAGAAGAATGAGAAAACTCACCAGTTCATCTTCAACTAAATTAATCTGAATCTGTGTACTAAAAATGCCCAGATGCTACCCAACGCCAACAATGGTCCTTCTGAATAAAGCGCTTGCCTAATTCCATCGACCTCCAATTTGCTTAAAAAATCGACTAACTGTCTTTCTGTTTTCAGGGCTGATTTGCAACGATCGAGGTGAGCGCCTAGAACGGGTCAGCAGGGCAACAATTCCTAAACTCAAACAAAACAAATAAAGGGGATAGATCGCGAGTTCTATTGAGAACCGCTCGATCGCAAACAGGTTTAGAGTGTTTGCTCCCAAAAACATAAACCAGGACAGGGCATCTTCTGAACCAGGGTCATGATAAAGCTTTCTTAGCGTCGGTAACGCTCCCAGCCCGTCCATTCCAATATTAATGAGCAACGCCACTAGCGGTGAGCCCGATCTCCACCACAGCAGCAGGCTCAGGGCTACACCAGCAAGGCACATTCGGTCAAGACGATTCCAGCCGCCTTCACCATATCTGAGAGACAGGAGCGCAATGATAATTTGGCTAACCAATTGAGAAAGAGGAACCCAGAGGGTATAAGTAGCTCCTGCCGCAGAGTAACTAGTTGTAATAATTATTCCGATCGTAGTCCAAATCCACCATGTCGCTCGATTTGGGCGAGTTTTTCCTCGATAGATTGAAATGATGTATGGAACATAGCTCGCTAATGAGAGAATTCCTGCTGCTACCCCTACATTAGGCTGCCAGTTAAACACGATTGATTCTGTACTTACACGACACTAAAGGTTTTCTGTAAAAGTAGAACAAGGGAACATCAATTCCCTTGTTCTGTTGTCTCTAAGTCACACTAAATCTCACTGAAGTGAGTGTTTGAAATGCATACTGGAGGACGTGTTTAAGAACAATAAGCAGCAAGCCACACTTGGCACTCCTGATGAATCTGCTTGAACAGATCTTGCTCCAAGGTCATGAACGCTTCAAACCCTTCTAAAACCCACTGCACAATCTGTTCAACTGGCTCTGGTCGATATTGAACCACTAAATTGAGAGCCTCGACAACACACTCGAAATGCGATGCTTCAACACCTGATCCTTCATATCGACTATGAACCAGAACATAGCACCAGGGATGATAGCGATGTCCGCAAATTTCAACCGCTGAGGAGTTGCGGAGATAGCAATCAAATCCACTACCTTGATTGTCGTGGCGGAAGACTTTATCAACTAATGCATACTCTATATCCCCTAAAAGTTCAGAAGCGGCATGAAATCCCAGTGCGCGAATCAATGCCGCTACATTACCTGGTTGCCCTTGGTAGCCGTCCATAACTGAGTTGGAGATCTCGCTCAACCACTCTGGAACCGTCGCAAACTGATTGCGCTCTGACACCGATAAGCCTGCGTAGTCCCCTATTGTTTTAAGCAACAGTTGAGCAAGAGCACGGTGAGATGCGCCATCATTTGATCCTTCATCTGCAGCTGCAATCATCACCTTCATTGCGACATTAAATCCCCGATCTGCCTCTTCAATAACCGGAACTTCTGGATCGGTGAACAAATAGCGCGACATAGCAATCGAGCTGGCAAGCCGAGAAATGACCGATGAGGTATAGGCGTTAAAATGGGTATAGCGTTGGAAAAATAAGTACAGAACTGTTGGGTGTTGCAGAGCGTGATGAAAATAGTCTGCAATGATCTCTTCGCTCTTTAAGAGATCAAAAGCTTGGTAGAAGAAGTCTCTGGAGAAAGGTTGTACCGGATTTGCTGCCGCTAAGCCAGTTGTAGCGGTAATGGTTGCATGTAAACCAGAAGAATTGGGTGTCTCCGAGGAGATGCTGTCAAAGAGAAGCGTCATAGAAAATGCTCTACGTCTAGAGGAATTAGATGAACCTGACCAGTCAAAATAAGCAAAGTTAGGTATTGGAATGGACTTCTCAATAAAGCTTTGTCAACAAAATGGCGAGTCCTTCCAGCAATCACCCGGAGCGTTATTACGTAGGTTTGCACGAAATTCTAATCTTGGCAACACAATCCTTAACAATGTCTTGTAATCCTGACACATTCGTACGGCTGCATGGACTTCAAGAATGCATCTATAGTACTACTCCAGCATATTGATGCCGTTGAATACTGCCCCTCAAACTGATAAATTCGTAGAGACATAAAGCCAGACAACATGATTTTAAGAAAATCTAGTGCATCATCAACGTCAGAGCAGATTTATAAAGATCACCTTAGCTCGACTTTATCGAGTTTCTGAGACTCTCAGTTGACGGTGGCTCTGGTCTGGCAGATTTCTTCTGGACTTTTGTTGACATCGGTTGAACGCTGAACATCTAAAAAAGTTTGAGGCCCTGCTTGCCTTTGGGACAACGCTAGGAGTGGCTCCAATTTCAAATGGATAAAGTCGAGCTTAGATATAGATCAATTGTCTTACCTTCAGAGCGCATTTCCAAACTAATCATTAAGCTTCTTCTTGCTGTTCACCAAGACGTTGCAACATCAATCGAATCATTGCCGTTTGAATCATTGCCTCACTCACTTCTGGTAAGCGTTCATCATCCTTGCTTAAGCGACGATTCTGGTTTAACCAGCTGAATGTCCGCTCCACAATCCACCGTTTAGGCAGAATCACGAATCCTGGTTCAGAGCGCTTCACGACCTCGACCCGTGCACCACACAATTGTTCGACGACTCGCGCGAAGTTCTCGCCCTGATAGCCTTGATCCACCCAAATCAGTTTCAACGCATTGGCTTGCTGATTGTCAAGGTCATGCACCGCAATCACCCCGCCCTTTTGCTCAGAACAGTTCGCTTCAATCACGACCACCGACATCAGCAAACCGAGCGTATCGACGAGGATAAACCGCTTGCGCCCCTTGATGCGTTTTCCGCCATCGAAGCCGTAGACTTCCCCCTTTTTTCCGTCGTTTTGACGGACTGACTATCGATACTGCCTGCACTGGCTTGGGGTTGCTTGCCGACTGAAGCTCGCACCTCTCGTCTCAAGGTATCGTGAATTTGTTGCCAAACCCCGTTGCGTTGCCAGCGACGGAAGTATTTGTACACCGTTTGCCAGGCGGGTAAGTCCTTCGGGAGGTCACTCCAGACGCAGCCATTGCGAATTTGATAGAAGATGCCGTTGAGAACCTCTCGCTCATCGACTTCGCGTTTGCGTCCTCGTGCTTTCGGTAACGGCAGTAAGGGTCGGATGATTTGCCACTCCGCCTCTGTTACATCGCTGCTGTAGCGTTTCTTCACCCGTGCTGCTGTCCGTTGAAACCGACGAGGTTTGAGGCTTGTCACCATATCCTGTTTGACCAAACACTATACGGCTCTGATCTTGACTCTAGGTTCGGCTTCTTCCTATCTATTTAAGCTTCTATTGAGAAATGCGCTCTCAGGTCCAATAGTTCAATTAACCCTTGATCATCAGAAACATTCGCTTTGGTGCAATGGGTAAAGAACGGCAACCCTAACGTATAGCTGTAGCCAACTGAGCTAGGACATAGACTATAAGAATCCTATCACCC
>NZ_JCACCM010000192.1:0-6479 GCF_059501405.1 Myxacorys sp. | reverse complement strand
GGGTGATAGGATTCTTATAGTCTATGTCCTAGCTCAGTTGGCTACAGCTATACGTGTCTTGCCAAGCTGTGACTGACAAGGGAAGCCAAAGATCGGTTGACGAACGATGAGCAGAAGTTGCCATGATGTGAATTTCTATGCTCAGAGTTGGCAGTAGATACGACAACCTTACCAGCATTAACGACAGACTACTTCAAGGTCTATCATTAACGTCTGTTATTCTGAGCACCGGACTATGAGCGATTGGCAGAGTAATGATGCTATTTTTTCAATACGGTATGCTGGGAATTAAAAAAAGATCGATTATTTCGCCCAAACCAATTCCTAAACCAGCAATTGCGGCAAACCAAAGTAATATCTGATGTTGCTCAAATTGAGCAGAGCGCATTTCAAGATCAGCCCAAAACGTTGCCACAACAGGGAGAAAAATTAACCCCAAGAACTGAAAATCACTGACGAAGAGGATCACACATAGAGTGATCGCAAGACTAACCGCTATAGTTCTAAACAACCCTTGAGAGCTAAACCATGACAATTGCTTGAGCAGAGGGGTTCCTTTTCCGGCAGTTGTCAGCATTACAGCAATCACAGCCGCCCCAACAAGCCAAGCAATATGATGCTCAGCTAAATGCCATCCCAGTAAGACATACGCTAACCACAGTATTCCTAAAGCTAACCAAGGTATCCTACCAAGAGGTTCAGTATTCATGCGGTGTTAGCTCCGATGTGATTGACTAATAAGCAGTAAATGAACACACGAGCTTTCGATCACTGCGATACTACAAACGGCTTTCTAGGCCTGTAGTAACCACTGCTAAAGCTATCGAATCTTCAGCTTTTATACATCCATCTTGATAAGTAACGATTGCGATTTCATCCTAGGTGAAATATTTGGTTTTCTGCCTCGGCTAAGCGATCCTCAATCCTTGAAAATTTTCAGAATCATCTTCAACGGTTCCGCTAGAAGAAGCGACGATCGATACCTGCTTAATATATATAGTCATTTATTTGAACAACTTGACGATTCATTCATTATTTTAATGATAAGGTTAGATTAACTAAAAATAGATAAAAATAAATTAATTTTATCTATGTTGGTTCTATTGGATTAGAGCAATTCCCGTCTTAATACAACTTTTTTGCAAGGAGATGAATATGACTAACGATAATAGTTACAACCTTGGTGTTAACTCTGGAACTCGCAACCACAAAGGCGCTTTTGTTCGACACACAGCTTACAGATTGATTGAAGTTAATCAAGCAGGTTGGGCTGTGATTTGTCAAGATCAAGCCACTTGCCACTATGTCGATCCTTCCAATTTACGAGTAATTAATCATCCGGGCGGAAATCACGCAGGTGATTCTGTGTGATTGTTTACCTGCGTGACTTCTAGAGTTTCGCTAGACGAATACAGCTAGCTGGTAGAGAAGACCATACCAAATTTGAGACTTTAGCAATTAAGCTAAATGGTTAACGAGAGCACTGCTAAAGTCTTCGTAGGGTTTAGCACCGACCACCGTTTCTGCCAACTCGCCTTGCTTGAAGATCATGACTGCGGGAATGCTGCGGATGCCAAATCTTTTAGCAACAGGCTTGTTGGTATCGAGGTCTAGCTTAAAGACTTTAGCGCGATCGCGATACTCCTCTGCCAGTTGATCCATTAAGGGAGCAACCAGTTTACACGGCCCACACCAAGTAGCGGTGCAGTCTACTACAAATAGTGGCTCGGTCTCTAGCAGCGTATCGAACTCAGCTTCATCTTGAATATAAGCAGCAGTCATGGGCTTTCCTACAAAGACAGCATTATCTCATAGTTGCACTTTGGAAGACGCTAAGTAAGGTTTTAGACCTGTGGTTAAACGATCGCGCATCGCCCTTGTAAAGACGCAATTAATTGCGTCTTTACGACACGGCATCAAAGCTAATTAACAGGTCTACACCACTACCATCCGTAAGCTTGAGCTTTAATTGAAGGAGATTAGGCAAGCTTCAAGGTCTGAGGTAAACTTTCATTAAGTTATGCTCAGGATTGCTTTTATGTCTCGTCGCACTTTCCTTGGTGTTCTCTTAACGTGCTGCTTTGTACTAGCTTCTAGTTTCAGCGCCGTTGTGCCTGCTTTTGCCCTAGGCGGCACGCTTCCCTCCATTGACCAACCCGCACCAGATTTCACGCTGCCAAGCAACTCTGGGGAAGGAACTATATCTTTGGCAGATTATCGCGGAAAGTGGGTTGTTGCTTATTTCTATCCCGCCGATTTTACGCCGGGGTGCACGATCGAGGCACGTAAGTTTCAGCAAGATCTGCCCCAGTATCGCGATCGCAATACTGAAATTCTCGGCATCAGTGCAGATGATGTGACTTCACATTCTGAATTTTGCGATTCTGAAGGGCTGAAGTTTCCGTTGCTAGCAGACGCGAAGGGAACGACCAGTAAAGCTTACGGCTCGTGGATTGGCATTCGATCGGCTCGCCATACCTTCATCATTGACCCAAACGGCACTCTAAGAGCGACATTTACTGGCGTCAACCCAATCGTGCATAGTAAAGAAGTTTTAGCGAAATTGGATCAATTGCAGCTTAGCAACGGATAACAGAAATTATTCGTTGCCTCTGTCTCGATTGGGTGTCAACTTCTTACAATTGATCGCATAGCTATTCAGCGATGGGCAACTCAGTATGGATCTTGAGCGGCAGGTATCTCAACCTTTAGGATCTCAATCGTCGGATGACGGATTGGACTTTGACCAACCGCCTGTCCGTAAACCTTTGATCTTGCTCCGAGACACAGAGCGATCGCTGCGGGGCAGAACCCTTGACGCGATCGCGCCGCTTCTACCCTCTGACCTTGCCTTGACGCTCGGTGAAGCATCTCATCAAGCCGACAAGTCGCTTGAAGAACTCTCCCAGATTGACCTAGAGGAGATTACTGACGCCGATCTCAAACCCGCCCGGATTTTGATCGGACTCACCTTTGTCGGGTTTGGCGGACTGACGATGATGTTTCTTGCCTTTTGCTTATCCATTTTGCGTCCCGAACTGAGTGCGATCGCGCAAATTCACGAGTATTGGCATCAATATATCTGGTTTATCAGCATGGGCGTTGCCGGGTTGACGATGTTAGGGCGAGAAGCCATGCGTCCGTCTGATCACGAGTAATCAGGGATTGAGAATCAGGGATTGAGATAGTTCGGTCGGGCTTGCTGGGTTTGCTGGAGTACTGCTTCTAATGCTTCCCAGTTATCTTGCTCAACCAGATGCAGCAGATGATTCAGTTGTTCTCGGTAAGCATAGAGCGATCGCACCAGCTCCGATTTGTTATACCGTGCCATCATTACGCCCAACTCTGGATTGCCGCCACCGACTCGGCTCGTATCTCGAAATCCAGAACTCGCTAAGGTTTGAGCTAATTCTAAAGTCGCCTTGTCCGATTCACACGCGGCGATCAAACTTGCACTAGCTATCACAGGCAGGTGGGAAATCCAAGCAACCGCACGATCGTGATCTTCCGGGCGGCAGTAGTGCAGCTTGACTTGCAGCGGACGCAGGATCGATTCGAGCAGCACGATCGCGGCTTCAGGAGTCGCTTCTGTCGGAGTTAGCACATAAGGATTTCCGGCAAACAGCCCGTGTAGTGCTGATTCGATCCCACTTTCTGCCGTTCCCGCCATCGGGTGGCCGCCAACAAAGTTTTGCCACAGGGGAGTAATTTCTTGAACGACAGAGGCTTTGACAGAACCCACATCAGTTAAAACGGTGTCAGGAGAAATTTTAGGAATCAATGCGGCCACTGTTGAGCGAAGGTTTGCGATCGGCGTGCACACAAAAATCAAGTCCGTATCCGCCAGCAGAGCCAACTCTACTCCAGCATCATCTACCGCACCCCGCGCAACGGCAATCTCACAGGTTCGCTCTCGGCGGCTCACTCCCAACACTTCGTGCCCCTGCGATCGCAAGTCCAACCCCAGCGATCCGCCAATCAGTCCTAGCCCAACGATCCCAATTTTCATAAGCTTCTTAAACGGCGTACAAGGTAATTCTGCTGTAGATCTGGGTACGTTAGCACCAGACAACGTGAAGGATGAAGTGTAGTTCACAGTACACTTTGTGACTGCAAGTTTAGACCATTCAGGTCGAGAACATTCGGTTGCAAGACCGTTTTTCCAGGCACGTTTTTCGAGGTTTTTCGAGGTATTGGTACAGGGGTTTCTCAATGAAGGCTGAGGACATTCTAGGAAAATACGCAGTAGGCGAGAGAGAGTTTTCTGGGAGTACCCTCAGTGACACAAAGCTGACCGGAGCTAATCTCAATGGAGTCAACCTCAGTCAGACCAAACTGGTCAACGTAAACTTCAGTTTGGCGAAGTTGACCAGCACTAATTTTGGTAAAGCAGAGGGCGATCGCGTCAATTTTAGCGGGGCAGATCTGACGCTGGCAGATTTGAGCGAGGCAGATTTGAGCAATGCCAATCTCAGCAATGCTGATCTGACCCGCGCTGAGTTGAACGGGGCAAACCTACACCGCGCCAATCTCAGCAACGCCGACCTAAAAGATGCCAAGCTGCGGCAAGCGACTCTCTCTCAAGCGAATCTCAGCCGCAGCATTCTTCGTCATGCCAAATTAACGTGCGTCAATCTTAGCGAGGCTAATTTAGCCAACAGTGACTTAACGGGTGCAGACTTGACAGGTGCAGACTTAAGAAATGCTGAACTTCGACAGGTCAACCTGAGCCGAGCCAATCTTCAAGGGGCAGATCTGAGCGGTGCAAATCTACGGTGGGCAGATCTAAGCGGTGCAGATTTGCGTTGGGCGGATCTGAGCGACGCAAAATTTAGTGGAGCTAACCTCACAGGAGCCGACCTCAGTCATGCCACTCTGCTAGATGCCACTTTAGTTCACGTCGATTTGACTCGTGCCAACCTTGCTGGGGTCGATTGGGCAGGCGCAGATCTCAGTGGCTCTACCTTAACCGGAGCCAAACTCTACGGAGTTTCGCCGTTTGGAGTAACAACTAAGGGTGCAATTTGCCGATGGATTGACTTAAGCCAGAATGGAGATCAGAGTAAAGTGTACCAATTTCAAACGGAGAATCCGCAGGAATACTTTAACGAGAAGCCCCCTACAGTGCAGGTCATCGTTGACGATCGCTTGGGGGCAGCTGCCAACTGTGCGTTAGCGGTAACGTACCAACAAATCGCCCAGCATAGCGGACAGTTGATTCCTGTTCCCAGCATCGAGGTCTATCGTCGTCGAACGATTCTGACGTTTGAGTTAGAGCGCGACGAGCAACTTTTTCTCGCTGCCTATGTTGCCGTTTTTCCATTCGACGATGCCAAGCCAACCGAGCAGAATAGTTTGCAAGTCGTTCAGTCGATTCCCTCTCAAGTTTTTCACTCAGATGCAAGGCGGCTCCAGCAGTTTCAGGAGCTTGTCACCCGTTTAAGCTACCAAGTGAAACAGGTGAACGCCATCAAGCAACTGCAATCGATTCCGATCGCCATCAAAAAAGTGCCCTTCTTCCAATCTCCGACTCGAACGGTGTTGACGAACTCGAACAATCAAACGCTGACGCTGTATGAAAATCCAAATTTCGGCAAGCGGCGGATTCAGAGACCCCTTGCTGAGCAGGATTTAGCCTTTCTGCATGAGCCATCCCCATTTCAGTTGCCCAGTCAAGAAGCCGCGATCGCATTTGTGCAAGGATTCCATGACGCTAATGTGTAAGCAAAGGTTGTAAACAAAGAAACTCTATTTTCAGAAAGCCAGAGTCTTCTCAATGCAGCGGTCGGGGATGAGCCATTCGATCGCAACCTCAACGTACACTAAACACACAAACCACTCGTTTACAAAGGCAAGTGGAATCGCCATCGTATAGAACACCACCGATATTTTTCTCTTAATGTCTCTGCCTAGTGCGATCACCAAAGCGGACAGGCGCTGCGGTTGAATAACTGCTAGTAATCTTTGCGACACCACCAAGCCCTTCCATCAGCTGATCCAACAAGGTTATTCTTACCTCACTGACCACAAACCAACCTTCAAAAGTAAGTAATCTCAACAAACAGTCTTGTAGAGATAGCATAGAGCAGTTAGTTTTGAAAGCTATTGCACAATGTCATCACTATTTGATCAAATTTCTCTTGAGCAAGAACAGAACAACCTTCTGGAAGCTTTGGCAGAAGCAGAGAGGAGCCTCCCACAGGACTTTAGGGTTTCTTCGTCACAAAATGGGTTAAAGATACTTCGACATCCAGGACTTCCAGATGGAAAAAGGGAAGTACGAAGGCGAGATGTTGAAATCCTAGCTCACGTAGGTTTAATCGCTTCCCCTACCAATAACCAACTTTATGTTATGCCTAACGGACATCAGTATTACACGGAGTTGAAGCAACGCTCTGGTCAACCAGCGGAGCGCTTGGAAAGTTATAGCTGTAGCCAACTGAGCTAGGACATAGACTATAAGAATCCTATCACCCGTG
>NZ_JCACCM010000191.1:0-88132 GCF_059501405.1 Myxacorys sp. | reverse complement strand
CGCTGGACTTGGCAGCTTCGGAGACGGCTCCTGTGGCGCTCTCTGCTCCTGCTATCCAAGGCTAGTGGACCGAGAAGGTGGAGTTGATGTGACCCGAGTTGGGTCTAGTCCTCCTCAGGTCTAGCTCCCTTCAGAGACCGTCTTTCCCTCAGGGGAGAGGCGGTCTCTGTTTGTGTAAGTGGACATACAATAGATATAGGAATGTATCGATTCGTTGAACTCTTCTTCCCTCTAAATGTTTAGTTTTGATCGTTTCGGCAGAAAAGATTTTTAGAGTTTTGATATTGTTTGAGTATCTGAATCTGCTGTTCAAAAGGATTGGTAGCGTTATGCTGAAATCTCTTTCCTGGATTGCTACGATTAGCGCAATGCGCAACTTTGAAGAACATAGCTTCGCCAAGCTTCAGGCGATCGCTTCTTCTTCAAAGCTCCCGATCGCCATGATTGTGCCCCTAGTTTTATCTTCTGCAACGGCGGCACACGCCCAATTTGTGCATCCTCTCGGCTCGTCCATATACGATGCTGCGCCGCACTCTAGGCACTTTCCGCGCGTTAATTCTTACGGAAGAACTGTAATCATTCAACGCCCGTTTACCGATCGTTACTACCCATCTTTACCAGGGCAACCTTTTTCAACCTACCGACGAGCGGTACGTTATCCTTCTGGCTTCTCATCGCCCTACCCGTTTTCTACATCGCCCTACCCGTCTTCTACAGTAATTGTGAGGCCCAACGCCAGAACTCGCACCGTGATCATCGGTCCTAATGGTTTTTATAACGGCGGTTTTTACAAGGGCACATCGCAATGCAGCACGGCAATTTACGGAAGCCCAATTCCTAGCCCGATTCCGGTGAATCCTTACACAGGGTTAGCTTGTCGTTAGCCTAAAAAGCCTTCTTGTTCTAGCTCTTCAATCACTTGTAATCCGCGTGCATCTCCCACTTTCAGCATTGATGCTTTTGCATCTTCTCGAACACTAATATCTTCATCTTCAGCAAACGATTCGATCAGCGCATCGATCGCAGTGGCGTAGATGACATTAGAGGGTAATTCTCGACACAGTTCTCCTAATGCCCAAGCACAGTTACTTCGGATAGCCGCGATCGCGTCGCGTCGCAACCCCTCAATTAAGGGCGGTACAGCGGTCACAACCACCTCATATCCCAGCACCGACATTTGAGCGAGAGAACTCGCAGCCCACAGTCTAACCGCCGAAATATCTGTCTTTAAAGCTTCAGTCAAGGTTTTGAGCGACCTGCGATCGCGGCAATTTCCCAGTGCCCACACCACGCCTTTACGGACGTAGCCATTCCAATCCTGGTGATACCGTGTAATCAGAGGTTCGACCGCATCAGGACTGGGATTTCTGCCCAGCGCATACGCTGCGCTCACGCGCACCAACGCGCAGGGATCAGCTAATAGCACAATCAGACGGGGAATCGCTCGCTCGTCTTGAAGTTCACAGAAAGCTCTGGTCGCCAGCATCCGTTGCTGCACATCCGTTGCCGTCAAAAGGAGTAGCATCTCCTCTGGATCAGGCTTAGGAAGGGCATCATCTTCAATCGGCGCAATCCGATCCAATGGATCTTCTAGCTCTGCGTCGATATCGAGGACTGACAAATCATCATCACTATACATATAGTCACTTTACAGCACCGAGGGAAGTGGAGATAGCGTTAATGGCAGAGGACTTAAAAAATAAAGACACTAAATTTATTCAATAGAAAAAATTAGGTTTACTAAACTGCTCAACTGCCAAGGCCAAACTACAGCGGTTTAGCCAGCCAAAGCGATTTAGTTTGATACCCACGCGAGCGATATAAGCTTAGTGCAGGCTGATTTGTCTCGAACACCTGTAATCCGATCTGTCGAGCACCGCTGGATTTTGCCCACGTTTCTGCTTGATGCAGCAGCGCCGATCCAATGCCTTGGTGTCGATGGTTAGGCGCGACATACAGCAAAAAGACATGAGCCTGACGCTCTCCGGTTGCCTGATCGATTGCGTTCCCCAGCCACAAACATCCAACCGGTTTAAGGTAGGTCTGACCCGACAGCAAGGTAGCTCCTCCATCTTGACCTTCTGCTAATTCAACCCACCAGATCGGCGTTTCTGAAGAGCAGTATTGTTCAACTGTGTTGGCCAGGTGAGAAAACGTGCCACCGGGATAAAGCTCTTCGTAAGTTTGCTGCATGAACCTTACGAGTAGTGATTGGTTCCGCCAAGCCCCCCAAGATCGCTCTGTTGCAGAACCGGTTTGTAAACAATAACCTGGTGGCAGTAAATCAGTCACGATTTGCTTACAGCTGAGCTGGGGCTTCGGGCAGGCCGGTGATTAAGGCAGAAAGGGCAGGAGGCAGCCCTGCTACTGTATCCGGACGGGACACAGCCGCCTTGCCTTGCGCTGGTGTCACTTCTTCGATCGGGGCAGGGGCTGCCATGTCACCCGGTAAGAAGATACGCGCACTCACAGCAATGAGCGCCACCACAAAGACCAACACGACTAGAAGCGGAGCAATATTTTGGCGAAAGAAAAGCATGACTGAAGAGAGGGTGAGAAAAGGATAATTTTCTGAGAGTTGTTTCAAGATTAATGAAGTTCACTCTCTTTACTTATCCTAATACGCATCTTCTTCATCCTTCATCCTTTCTCTACTACCGCTTGCTCATTCCACGGAGCAAACACAGGCAGCAATAGCAAACCAGGGATTGCCGCCAAGATCGTAATGAAGAAAAATCCTGTCCATCCGGTTGCTTCAGCGAGTTCCCCTGCTTTTGCTACCAAAATATCTCGGCTCACTGCCATCAAGCTTGACAGCAGAGCAAACTGAGTTGCCGAAAAGCGTTGATTACAGAGGCTCATCAAAAACGCCAGAAAAGCGGCGTTCCCTAACCCCGTGCAAAAATTTTCTACGTTAATCGCGACGACCATGAACGGATAGTTCTGCCCAAGCTGCGCCAATATTAGATAGGCAACGTTGCTTAATGCCTGTAGTCCGCCAAAAATCCATAGCGATCGATTGACCCCAATTCGGCTAAACACCGCGCCCCCGATTAGGGTTCCAACAATCGTCGCTAAAATGCCCATACCGCCTTGAATCGCACCAATGTCTGTCTGCGTGAAACCCGTCTTGAGCAAAAACGGAATTGCCATGTTGCCGAGCAAAGAGTCGCCAAACTTATACAAAACAATAAATCCCAAAATCAAAATGCCGCGCAGCCGTCCTAAGCGCTGAAAAAAGTCGAGGAGAGGCTGAACAACGGCTTCGCTCAACGTTAGAGGGGGGGCTGCTTGATGCTCCGGCTCGGGGGCGAACAAGGACGCAACCATACCGACTCCAATCAGCAACGACAGCAGTAAATAGACGGTTTGCCATGGCATTCGGTCGGCTAGAAAAAATGCGATCGCGCCTGTCATTAACAGCGCAATCCGGTATCCGGTGACAAAGATTGCCGCTCCTGCGCCCAGTTCAGGTTGTTCTAAAACATCGGTGCGGTACGCATCGGCAGCGACATCTTGAGTGGCGCTAAGAAAGGCAATGACGATCGCGTTAATGGCAATAAACTGAAGCGATTGCTGAGGATTATGTAGCGACATTGCTGCAATTGCAATGAGCAAGGCAAATTGAGCCAGCAGTAGCCATCCCCGACGACGACCCAGAAAGGGAGGAATAAAGCGATCGAGTAAGGGTGCCCACAGAAACTTGAGAGAATAGGGCAGAGCAACGAGGCTAAACAGTCCAATCGTACTCAGCTTGACGCCTTCGACGGTCATCCAGGCTTGCAGCGTTCTACTGGTTAGCAAAAATGGCAGCCCAGACGAAAATCCGATAAACAGCAGTGCCGACATTTTGCGGCTCTGGAAGACCTTAATTAACGATTGAATGGTTTCCACGGTGGGTAGCGGATGCGATGGAACAAGGGATGCGACTAATTTTCTGGAGACGGCGTTCCCCTTGCTGACATCAGAAGGCTGTTAACAATTCAGAAGAGTTAGCTCGAGCATTTGCTTAGTCATTGCACAGCATAGCAGGAGTTTTAAAAGGTTGTATCAACCAGCTTGAAAGGATGTAATTCCTTTGCATCATCGATTTCCGCTCGCTCTTTTCTGTAGTTTGCAGTTCCAGTACAGCAATGGAACACCAATAGCTACCACTCCAATTCCGACGATCGCACCGACTCCGGTATACACGACGCTGGAATAGAGCAAATAAGCACAAACCCCACAGAAAACGATAGGCGTGATGGGGTAATAGGGAACCCGAAAGGGGCGGAGTTGGTGCGGCTCCTGAAATCGCAACACAATCAGCGAAATACCGCTTAGCAGGAAGAAAAACCAGAACACAGGAGCGGTGTAGTCTACCATCGTTTCAAAACCATTCCGAGTAATGGTTCCCAATCCCACCAGAACGAGCGCGATCGCGCCTTGCACCACTAATGCTGTGGTCGGTGTACTTCCAGAAGACTGCCAGCGACCGAGAGACCGAAAGAGAAAAATGTCTTGGCCCAAAGCATAATTTGTTCGTGCCCCTGTGAAGATCGTTGCGTTTAGAGAACTCAAGGCGCAAATGATCACGATCAGGCTCATCAAGACTGCTCCTGGTTCTCCAAATGCCCGTCGCATTAGTTCGGCTCCTACCGCTTGCGATTGCGCCATGCCTTCGAGTCCCAGTCCGCGTAAATACGCTAAATTAATCAGCAAGTAAAGAGCCGTGATAATTCCTAAACTCCAAAGCAGCGATCGCACAATGTTCCGCCGTCCATCCCGAATTTCGGCGGAAATGTAGGCAGCTTCATTCCATCCTCCATAGGACAGTAGGACAAAGAGCATCGCAGATCCTAAGGTTCCGTTAGAAGGCGCTACTGTTGATGAAGCGGCGGGGGCGGCGGGAAGAAGCAATCCAACCCCGATCACTAACACTAAGCCCAGCACCGTGATGAGCGCCAACGCATTCTGCATCGTTTTGCCTTGATGCAATCCTACGATGTTGAGAACGCTGAAGAGAATAATGACGATGGCGGCATAAATGGATGATGAACCCGAACCGAGCCGCCAAAGTTGCGACGCATAATCGCCAAAAATGAAGGCTAATAGTGCGATCGATCCGGTCTGAATCACTGCCATCCGTGCCCAAGCAAACAAGAATGCGAGATTCCGGCCGAATGCTCGTTTAAGGAAATGATAGTTTCCGCCAACATGCGGATAGGTGGTTGAAAGTTCGGCGTAGCACAACGCTCCAGCTATCGACACCGCTCCACCTGCTAACCATGCCAACAGCACCATTGCTGCACTGTCTGCATTGTCAGCGACCAGACTCGGCGTTTCAAAAATGCCTGCTCCAATCACGATTCCGACAATCAGCGCGATCGCGTCTGCTAACCTAAGCGTGGGTTTGGGTGCAGCGGCTTGATCCGTTGAAGTTCCCTCTGTTAAACCAGTAGCTTCAAATTTACTCACAAATGAAACCTCAATCAATCATAATTCTGGAGATTGCGCCGCCATCGCGGCGACAAGTTCCTGACAGTAATGCACTCGCAAATTTTTGAATTCTAGGCAAATTGGAGAACGCCATCAGGGTCGAATCAAACGCATCAGAACGCACCCAATGTTTAAGCAGTTAAACTAACTCGGGCAACGCACAGTTTACAAATTGAGATTACAGATTGAGATCCGGAGGCAGAATGATCGAATCAATTACATGAATGACACCGTTACTTGCTACAAGATCGGGCTGAGTCACCGTTGCAGTTCCGACCTTGACTTGGTTGGGTTGCGGTACTTGAATATTAACGGAATTTCCTGCCACGGTTTGCACTGGTCCGGGTTGAATTTGTGTCGCCGTTAATTGCTGTCCCTGGACTACATGATTATTCAAAATCTGACGCAGTACTTGACGATTTTCGGGTTGCAAAAGGCGTTGGCGAGTTTGAGCCGGAATTGCATTAAAGGCTTCATTTGAGGGGGCAAATACTGTAAAAGGTCCATCACCGTCTAACGCATCACCGAGTTCGGCTTCAGTAACGATGGATGTAAAGGCGCTAAGAGATGGATTGGCTGCTGCCACTTCTACAATATCGCTCCCTGTTTGAGCTGTACCCGTAGCCGGGGCGGAAGGCGCGGCAGCACCTGTTTCAGGCTGTACTGCTACTGGAGATTCTGGAACAGGTTGTCCTGCTTGGGGTGTCTGTGCTGAGGGAGAACTGCACGCGGCAATAACAGGTAGCAAAACAAAACTCGCTACGATACCCTTGAATGCGTTTGCAACAAGAATACGAAAAGATTTAGCCGAATTAACACGATTAGAGCGATTCATTACCTGGTTTCCTAAATTTCAAAAAGGATTTGAGCACGGATGAAAATCATTTTTGACAATTCATTCGTACATTCAGACAATTAAGTTTTGCAACAGCAATAGAATCCTAAAAGAAGAACTAATGCGTCTGCCTTAAGTTACAGAACTGCACCACAAAATTCTCATGTTTGAATGCTTGAGTGAGAACTTTGTGGTGTAAATGCGATCACCGTAAATTTTCAGGAATAGTTTGAGGAACAGTCCAGTAGTAAACGGTGCGCCCATTCACTTCGCGGACTTGTTCGGGCTTCCAGTCGCCCATGTCAAAGGCGTGAGAAACAATTCGTGTTCCGGGCTTAAGTTGCAAAAGTTTGGGACGCAGCCTTAGATTAACTTCTGGTAGAAGATAAAGCGTGACAACACTCGCTTCTCGCAGGCCTGTTTGGAACAGATCTTGCTGCCGAAATTCCACACGATCGCTCACTCCTGCTTTCTGGGCGTTTGCCTTAGCTTCTGCGACCCGTTCTGGATCAATATCAACTCCTACTCCGCGAGTACCAAATCGCTGTGCAGCGGTGATGACAATGCGCCCATCGCCGCTACCGAGGTCATAAATCACGTCATTTGGGCCTACATTCGCCACTCGCAGCATTTCATCGACTACTTCTTGCGGAGTGGGAACATACGGAACATCTTTTTGGACTTCGGGCGCAGCAGAAGCGGTTTGAGTTGGGGTGGATTGGGCTTCTGCTTCTAACGTGCGATCGCGGGTGCAGCCTGTCGCCATTAAACCAATCACACTAAGTCCGGCAATCAGAACTTTCAGCGATCGCTTGGGCAACTTGTGAACGAATCGTGAAGCGCTCATAGGGCAATGTCCAAACAGGGTAAACGACAATTCATCGATGTTCTACTGTTCAGGATCGAATGCAAATGTGACATAGAAATGACAAAACGGAATTTTTTAAGCATTTCTATCTATGGGTGTAATTTACTAAATCTAATTCACTGGTAGTTCATCCTAAAGTGCTGCTTTAGGATGAACTCATTAAAAATGGCGTAGGAAATTTTTCCTACGCCAGACTGTAGCCATGATATGAAGTGATGTTACAGCTTGCCGTAGCCGCGCCAAACGCCAATTAAAACGCCTTGAATATCGACTTCAGAGGCTGGAACCTCTGTCATAGGATAGAGTTCGCGATTCGGATTTCCGGGTTTTAGAAGTACCTTGTTTCCTTTACGCTCAAGGTACTTCAGAGTTGTTTTGCCCTGATGATGCGCCGCTACAATCATGCCGTTTTTAATCGTCTTGGGATCGTTAGCAGGCTCTAAAATCACGATGTCGCCATCGTCAATTAATGCGTCGATCATACTGTGTCCCCGAACTTTTAACGCAAAGTGCTGGGGCTTAAGCAGCAGCGTGGATAAGTCTAAGTATTCAACTTCTAAATCAGGAAACGTCTCGACCAAGCTCGTTGCCGCGATCGCGCCTTGAATCGGAATTCCTTTTGGCATTGGGTTGAGAATCCGAATGGTGCGGGCTTGCCCCTCCGTCCACTCAATGTAGCCCTTGTTGCGTAAATGCTCAAGACGACTCTGCACCGGAGCCGGAGACTTAAGATTCATCGCGGTCATCATCTGCCGGATCGAGGGTGAGTGCTGATGGTCACGAATGTATTCAACTAGCCAATCATATAGCTGTTGTTGGGCGTCGGTGAGGGGTTCCATAAAGCGACAAAAATAAGTGGAAACGAGAACTAGAACACCTGTATTATATCAAAAATGCTTAGCGATGCAGCTAATTAGTTGATATGTTCTCAAGGACATTTGTATCGCTATTTGACCCATTTGTCGAGATCCAAGAGCATTAAATTTAGTGACTTTTGCCTGCGATAATGAACGGTATTGACCAAACCATTTTAATTTTCCACTATGACGGTTGCGCCTGCTTCTAAACCAAGACTTGCCTCTCGTGCTGTCAACGGCATTTTGGCCATTAAGCCACTCTTCAATCTGGCGAAATATCGAGCGCGGCAGATGATGATCAAGCGAGCAGAATCGATCGGAGTGGCGTGGCGCGATCGTGCGGCGACGTTACGCGATCGCGACTGGTCATCAGAGTTTAGCCAAGTCAACAATCCCGATTTAACGTATCCAAACTATTATTTGCGCCCGTTCCACGCCTACACTGAAGGCAACATGGGTTGGGAACCTGCAACCGAAGTTGAGGTTGCAGCCTATGCCGTTCACGCTCGAATCTGGAAAGATGCTGGAATTGAAGGTGATTCACGCTTGCGGCAAAGCTACCACGATGCGCTTAAAGCTCAACTGCCTAAAGCCCCAAAGGAGATTTTAGATTTGGGCTGTAGCGTTGGCATGAGTACGTTTACGCTTCAAGAAACGTTCCCGAATGCAAAAATCACAGGCGTTGATTTATCGCCTTACTTTCTCGCAGTTGCCCAGTATCGCACTCAACATCGGACTGAGGCTGAATGTTCTGATCCAGTTTGGGTTCATGCGGCGGCAGAATCAACCGGATTACCAAGCGCCTCGTTTGATTTGGTGTCGGCGTCGCTGGTGTTTCATGAATTGCCAAGAGAGGCTGCGATCGCAATCCTTCAAGAAGCCAAACGTCTTCTGCGTCCGGGTGGTCATCTCGCCATCATGGATATGAATCCAAAATCTGAAATTTATGCGAAGATGCCGCCCTATATTTTGACACTGCTAAAGAGTACAGAGCCTTATTTAGACGAATACTTTGCGCTGGATATTGAGCAGGCGATCGTTGAGGCTGGCTTTTCTCAACCGACGATCACTTGCAATACGCCGAGACATCGAACGATCGTGGCGCAAGCGAAAGTCTGAGAATTAGGTGTAACGTTTCGGAGTCACTGCGTTGTGAGGTGACTCTGCTTGCCGCAACACGTTGCTATGGATTGCATCAATTTTCTCTTGCATCTGAGAAATCGCCGTTGCTAAATTTTTCCCTGCGATCGCTTCACTTAGTGAGGACACAAGGTACTGATTCAGGCCGATCTCTTCTTGCTCGAACGAACGTAAAGACTATGCCTCACGCACCTTGAGGCGTTTCTTCCCACAGTGATGTGGTTTGTCGCAAACTAAGGTGGTTTCCATTACCTAGAATGAGATGATCCAGGAGTGGAATGCCCAAAAATCGCGACCCTTCGAGTAGTTGGCGAGTGAGAGAAAGGTCTTCTGCACTCGGTTCAACATTTCCAGAGGGATGATTGTGAGCTACGATCGCGCTTGTAACCGCCACAAGCAAACAGCAAAATATATTTTTTATTTCTAATACCTACGTAAGAAATGAAAAGTCCGTCATAACCGTCAGAATCATCATAGGCAAGAGTTTCAGCCGTCACAAGTCCGTCATCATCCATCCCCAAGTCCATCACCAGCCGTCACCAAGAATGGCAAGAACCAAAAAACGGGAATATTCTGGACAGAGTATTCCTTAACCCAGCCAGTGCCCGTTGAGGCTTGGCTCATACTCGCGGCAATTCTGCTGTTGGTTAGGTGGGGCTGTGGTCAGAGCGTCAGGATTCGTGACTATTCCGCCAATAAAAAACCGCCTCCAGTTTGAAGCGGCTCAAGGTGAGGTTTGGTTTGATGCGCTTTGTGTCTGATGCTGCACCACATCTCTTGCTAAGGTCCCTGAAAAACATCGAGGTATGGAGCATAAGAAAAAGCTCGATTACGCTTCTGTCCAGTTATTTCTTCTAAAAGACCTATATCACAAAGATCTCTAACCAAGCTGTTTGCATTGGGATATGACAGTTCCGTAGTTGTTTGAACAAATTCCACGGTAAAAATAGGTTTGGAATAAAGGGTTTCAAGCAACGCTATGGCATTTCCTGATCTACGTCCCATCTTGTTGAGTACCAATTGACGGTGCTGTTCTTTCATGTTGACTATATTGCGGGCAGTAGTAGAAGCTTCTTGGGCAACTTCATTAACACCACGTAGAAAAAATTTAAGCCAGCCCTCCCAGTTCCCACTATCTCTAACGGACTGAAGTCGATCGTAGTATTCGGTACGGTATTTCTTGAAGTAATAGGAGATGTAGAGCAAGGGACGTTTCAAGATGTTCTGCTCACACAGCAGAAATGTGATTAATAAACGCCCTGTTCTTCCATTACCGTCAAGAAAGGGGTGAATTGTCTCAAATTGAGCATGGGCTAATCCAACCTTAATAAGGGCGGGAATTGGTGCTGGATCATGCAAAAACTTTTCCAGATTGTCTAAGGCTTGGATCATGTCATGTGGTGGGGGTGGCACATAACTGGCTTCTGCAAGAGAACATCCTCCAGATCCAATCCAGTTCTGACTGCGGCGAAACTCGCCTGGGTCGCGCTCGGCTCCCCTTACTCCTTGCATTAACTCATTATGAATTTCACGTACCAGCCGCAAAGACACAGGTAAATTTTTCAGTCTTTCAAGACCATAATTGATAGCGGCAATATAGTTCACCACTTCTGCCGCGTCTTGAGGGTTATCTGGTTCCAAAGCTTGAGATTCAAATTCCAAAACATCTATTAAAGATGCCTGAGTTCCCTCAATTTGGCTCGACAAGACAGCTTCTTTACGAACGTACATGAATACAAAGAGATCAGGATTAGGTAGAGCATCCGTCGAGCCATCTAACCGACCTAAAGCACGATCTGCTTTAGACAAAAGGCTCCACATTTCCTGATCCATAATAACTTCAGGTACAGGCGGCAAAGGATTAGGTATAAAAGCCTTGTATCCCTCAATCTGTTCTACGTAACGACCTGCTCTAGCAGCACTGACCATTGTTATCGGTTCCGTTAATACTGAATAACTTTTAGCGCCATGTTAACAAAAAAGAGATTTTTCGTTAATAAGAACTGCCGTTAAGAGAATCAACAAAGAGTTACCTCCCAGATGTAGCGTAGGGCTTGTACTTCAACACTAGAGTGCAGAAATCATAAATCTTTCTGCATTGGGCTTTTTCGCCGCTAGTGCAGCCAACTTAGATACAGGAGTTGATCGTCATCTAACGGCTACCTAACGCGTCCCCGCGATCGCTCAGCCTCATACCTCACATTCTCGATCGACTAGGGAACCTTAATACTGTCCTCTCACTCCTTCATGCTTGTGCCTGACGCTGAAACTATTCTCGATGCTGCCGATCTAGCTCGTGATGCTGGCTTCATCAATGGGAGCGATCGTCCCTTGATTGCGGTGATTTTCTTTGCACTGCTCTGTCTTGGTGTGTGGTGGGGCGATCGGCAGAAAGACCTTGGAACCCTTAACCCTGTCCCTCATCTTGGGGTCAATCGCACTCGGCTCCATAATGAACTGCCTGCACCTTAGCTTCTGCGTTCACATCAGCACACCAAACCCCGTGATGCACCCACACCATGACAGGGTGATAGAAGCGCGCGATTGGCTTTGCCAAGCTCCAAGGGATCGCTAGTGCCAGAGCGCTTACTATCGAGATCGCGCTGCTCACCTCGATCCTTCGGAGCTTACGTAGCAATCGCAAGCTTTTTGGGTTGGATAGTTAAAAGCGATGGACGTCGAGTCTTTGGGGAGGAGTGGTGAGTAGAATCGTCAATCCCGGTTGTTGGGCTAATCTTCACACTGCTAAATAGTACCAAGTGCAGCATATTAAATTTTGCTAAATCCTGACCCCCTCTGGTCGGTCAAATTCCTCCATTTCCAGTTGATTCATCCCTCTTTCAATCGCTTCAAACTGCTTCTAATCAAGCGTCTCACGCTTTGGTTGATTTTGAGCGAACCCCCAAGTTGAAATGGGCAGCTTCACTTAAACTGGTATCTATGGGACAACGATAAGAGTATTGTAAAAACACCGGGTGAGACGCTGCAAACCGACCGGTGCACCGCCAGAGAGGACTCATCTATTCCACGCTTGCGCTTGACTAATGCGTTGGGTAAGGGGGCATTCACGCGACTCTGAGCCCTCGCTTCCTCCCTGCAACCGCAAGCGTATTCGAGCTATCTATCCAGCTAGCACAGAGGGTCGCTGTGAAAGTTTGGCATGAGAAAAAATGGGCTACTTCGTCCGTACCCAATCTATTCCTTTAATAAATCAACTACTGCCATGTTTAACACTCACCCTTTTTCTGCCTCAGATTTAACCCAAGCTGCTGCGACTCCACTCACCGGCAATAGTGCCTTCTCTCCTGATTCATTCAGCTCTCGTCTGATGGATCCTCTGGCGGGCGATCGACTTCGCAGTGCGGCAGCGGCATCCATGCCAGCACCCCCGCCTTCTTTTTCCTCAGCTCCTGACTTAAGGGTGGGTACTAGTCCCCGCTCTGTGGCGATTGGGGACTTCAACGGCGATGGCAAGCCCGACTTGGTCACCGGCAACGCCAGTTCCGAGGATGTCTCGGTACTGTTGGGTCAAGGCAATGGCCGCTTTAGTGCGGCCACGAACTTTGGAGTCGGCTCTACTCCCCGCTCCGTGGTGGTCGGCGACTTTAACGGCGATGGCAAGGCAGATCTAGCCACCGTAAACTATAGGCCCGGCAGCGGCACACTCTCGGTACTGTTGGGTCAAGGCAATGGCAGCTTTGACCCCGCTGTTACCGTTTCATCGGGGGATCGACCCCTCTCTTTAGCAGCCGGGGACTTCAACGCTGATGGTAAGGCAGACTTAGCCATCACATACGAAAGGATGGGCCGCGTCGAAGTGCTATTGAGCCAAGGCAATGGCCGCTTTGACTGGACCGGATTTTCCATAAGTAGTCCTTCCAGCTCTGTAGCCATCGGCGATTTCAACGACGATGGCCAGGCCGACTTGGTCACTGCAGACTACGATTCCAAGGCTGTCTCGGTACTGTTGGGCCAAGGCAATGGCAGCTTTGACCAGGCCGTTCGCTTTGGAGTCGGTAATCCTCCCGGCTCTGTCGCCATCGGCGATTTCAACGGCGATGGCAAGTCCGACTTGGTCACCGCAAACGATGAGTCCGACGATGTTTCGGTACTGTTGGGTCAAGGCAATGGCCGCTTTGACCAGGCCGTTCACTTTGGAGTCGGTAATTCTCCCAACTCTGTCGCCATCGGGGACTTCAACCTTGATGGCAAGCCCGACCTGGTCACCACAAACGGTGGGTCCAACGATATTTCGCTGCTGGTGGGTCAAGGCAATGGCAGCTTTGGCCCAGCCATTAACTTTGGAGGGAGTAGTCTTCCGCCCTTCTTCCCCGGTTTGAACTCTGCAGCAGTCGGCGACTTCAACCTTGATGGCAAGCCCGACCTGGTTACCCTCTACAGCATGCCCAACGTCGTCTCGGTCTACCTCAACACGACCCAGACGAATCAACCCCCAATTGCCCAAGACGACACTGTCAGTGCAGCTCAAAACACAGCCCTTCATATTCCTGTGGCAACTCTGCTCGCGAACGACCTAGGCACTGACCTGCTCAGTATTACAGGATTAAGTAGTGTGATCAACGGCGTCGTTGGGCTGAGCGATAGCGGCACCCCCAGTAACACGAGTGATGACTCCATCAGCTTCACCCCCGCTCCTGGCTTTAGCGGGAACGCCAGCTTCAACTACAGCATCAGTGATGGGATGGGAGGAACATCGACGGCAACGGTGACCGTGGTAGTCGGCACCGTGCAAAACGGGGGCAACGGCAAAGATACGCTCACGGGCAATGAGGGCAACGATGTGCTCGATGGCGGTAACGGCAAAGACACCTTGATGGGCAATGGTGGCAACGATACCTTGAGGGGGAGGAATGGGGATGACGTGCTCGATGGAGGACTGGGTCACGATACGGTGATTGGTGGCAATGGCCGTGACATCTTTGTGTTATCAGCCGGAGCGGGCATCGATACCCTCGTCGACTTTAAGGAGGGCACAGACCTCATCGGACTATCCGGGGGATTGAGCTTTAGTTCCCTGACCTTTAGCGGCAACACCATTCTGAATGGCACTGAAGTTTTAGCTGCCCTAACCGGAGTCAATACCACAACCCTGACGTCTAGCAACTTCATCACGGTCTAGGACGGGAGGGTTGAGCTCTGATCCAACTGAGTAGAGCACGGCTAGTTGAGTGGGCTCAAACGCGTTCGTTCTCTAGCACAGGTTAAAGGGCGATCGCTATGGCCAGAACGCTTACTGTAGTGGCTGAGATTAGCAGTGCGATCGCGAGGTTTTTAGGGCGAACAGTGAGGGGCGATGGTCGTCGGGTCATGAGGGGATGGCAGAAGGGGCGGTTTGATTATGCCCCTAAGCAGGATAAAGGGCGCGATCGCGCGATTGATTGGGAAAGCGCTCAAGTCCGTCCCAAGACGAGCAAAGGATTGCTCTCGTTCTCGGGTCAATTAGGCCAACCTCCTGTAAGATACGGTCCCTGCGACCGTAGTTGCAGGGTGCGCAAGTGAGCAGCATGTTCTCCAAATCGTTGCTTCCGCCTCGGGCGTGGGGCAGCAGATGGTCGTATTGGAGCCACATCGCTTGGAAGGCGGCATGTTGCGTCACGTTGGTTCTTCCCCAAGGTAGTGCCTTTGGATAGGCGCTTCTGATGCGCTTACGAACCTCCATGCGGATCAGTGGTATGCCACAGAACCGGCAATGAAAGCCGTCCCGCTGGTGCAAACGGCGTTTCTCGGTCGCGGTTGGCATTCGCCACTCCACGCGTTGGTGTTTCGGAATGCTGGGCGGTGCGTCCGGCACGGGTCGATACAGGACGTAGGAACTGTTGCTGCCCCATAGAGACTCTGTCCAATCTCTGATGGCTGGCATATTGGCGAGGCGTATCAGAGCGTCAGCCGAGTCCGATTGTCCGGCGAGGTGTGCCGAAACGGCGGCGTCCAAGTAACGTGCAGCGTCAGCAATCTGGGGAATCGGTTCTCGAAGGCAAGCTCGGAGCGTCTGTTCTTCATTCATGTTCATTACAGGATGTATGTAGCAGCACTGAACGGTTGCAGTCAGCGGCTACTAGTAAGCTTTGCATTCTCAATCGCTGATCTCCCGTAAAATCTTGTCCAGTCGATCGTTTAACTCCTTGCCAAGCCAACTGACCAGACTAGGGGGATTATCATAGTCAAACTTCTGAACACGCAATCGCTTCTATTGCCAGATTGCGGACGATCGCAAAATGGTTAGAAGAATGCCGACAATTCTTTATTACCGGATTATCTGGTAATAAAGAATTGTCGCGTTTGAAGCGCGAACTGTCTGCGGCACTTTCGGTAGTGGACAAAAAGTCAGGAACCATTAGCGACATGGCTTTCAGTGTTTCTGAGCTTGGATCTCTTTATATGTCTCCGTCACAATGACGGAGACATCCTTTCTGGAATAATCCGTTTTTAAAACAGAGAAATCAGCGGTTTGTAGTGATCAACATCCGCCAATTTGCGCCATTTGGACGGCATCGGCAAAACTGAAAACTCCTAGTCTGGCAGCGGGAGATCGCGCTTCTGAGCAGATGCTTAAGTAATGCCTGGAATGGAATTATCCCGATCCATACCTCTGTAGGCATGAGAATCCATAGGGAGGGGGGATGCCTTCGCTAAAATGGCTACATGACCAACAGCTCCAAGCGTCCATCACCCGAAAAAGTTGAAAAACTCGCCTCAAAAGCAGCGATTTTGAAGCAAAAGCGCGATCGCTTGGATCGGCTCGAAGGTGATTTGCTCTCACTGATGGAAAGCTGTATCCGCAGTGCCAAGAAGTTGGTCAAGCCGTCCTTCGATGGAGACGCCCACGCAGAAGCAGCAAAGCTCAATGCATCGGTGAGAGTTTGCGACATTGCCTGGAAGATGCTCCACAACGAACTGGCAGCAGAAAATTTGCTGTCTCGGATGGAAGCAGGCGAGGAGTGAAGTACAGAATCTTTATTTCTGAAGGGCGATCACTTAATAAATATAGATTCCGTAAACCTCTTCATTCCCAAGCGAAACAGGGACTAAGCCTACAGTACTAAAGTAGCTCCCTGTTTGTTTGGTTTCAAACGATCAGTTTTAAGAAACAGTTGTACTAAATAGAAACGATTTTTGTCGTAGGGAGCGCCTTACGCTTGAATCTCTTATCTTCAGGAGTCATAGTAATGCCCATGATTTTCTTCCAGGTTTGAGAATCTGTAGCAGCAATGAATTTTCGCCCATCGCTTAGCTCACACATAAATGTAACTACAGTCTTTTGCCCTTTAGCGATCGCCCCAGCAACCCCACCTGCAATTAGCCCTAATCCACCTGTCAAGATTCCAGCAACTAGCCCTGCCGCAATACCCCAACCTGCCGAAGATGCAATGCTCTTGATCTGCTCTTGGTCTACCAATTCTGCTGATTTAATGCTGTTCAAGTCTAATTTTCTAAACTGACCGTCAACGTTGATAACTAGTTCAGGAAAAATATCTTCAAAAAGATACTTTGTATCCCATTTACCTGTTGGGATTTCTCCTCCAAGTACCTCAACCTGTGCCATTATCGCTCCTCTAAGATTGCAAGCAGTCGATTTCAGACTACAAACCTGTCAAAAGCAATCCTGAGCCTTTACCGGAAGTTTATAGTTGTCTTTTCATATGCAGAAACCGATCGCGTCCCTGCTCATCCAAGTAAAGTTCACCCAATCAACATCTACAGTGAGATTGAGGCGATTTGGCTTCAATTCCGTAATATTACTTACCTATCTGCTCTGGTGTGTGATTAGAATACTCTTGCGCAGGGTTGCAACTCAGTTGTTACTCAAGTAAGGGTTGTATGGATAAAAACGATGTAATTGCTGTTGGTGCTGTTGGTGCTGCGGGTACAGCAACAGGGATTGTAACGGCTTCTGGAATTTATGGTGGTGCGATCGCGGCTGCAAATGCTGCGGGTTTGTATGGCGCGGCGGCAAGCAGTTCGGCTTTAGCTGGATTAGGAGGAGGTGCTTTAGCGGCTGGCGGTGCGGGTATGGCTGGCGGTGCGGCTTTTATTGCTGCGTCTGCTGCATTACCTGCTGTCGTTGTCGCTGCTGCTGGCTTCGGTTTATACAAGTGGCTTAAGTCCTAGCTTTCCAACGCAACTAAGCCTACAGAGATCACAACCGAAAAGCCTCAGTTTTCCTTTGTTGGTTGACTGAGGTTTTTCTCTAGACGTTCTGATGCTCCGAGGATTGATTTTAGGATTTCCCGCGAGACTTAGAAAGTTAAATCTACTGATTAACTAATAATGAGAGTAATTCTCATATTTAGTCGGCAGTGCAACTAAAGGCAAGATTTAGATATTAGAAAACCTGATGCCAGTTTCTTTGTTGCTGCTACAGATTGAGCTTTACTTTTCGCTCAACAAATAAGTTTAGTCCAGAAATTTAGTCCAGCGTTTAGAGACAACTTTCAAAACTTCTTCTAACCAACCATTTCAGAGTTTAGGTTAACTGCGTAAAATGCAGAAGTTCATAGCACAACAACGAAGTATCAAGGGTTTTAGCCCTTGATGGAGCTTTAGGACGGTCCTTAAACAGCAATTCCAACCTGATAGCGTGTGCTTATCAGAGTGTGTCGTTTAGCAAAATCATTCCATTCGAAAGTCTTTCCCCAAGCGTTGAAATGCTTGTGCTACGACAATCTTCACGTGCTCCCTGCTCTTCGGCATGCTGCCTCGCCGCATTCTCCTCATGGAAAAACGCGAATTCCGTGTGATCTCCTGTAGACGGGTCGATTCTGTGGATTTGAACAAAAAATACTTGCTCTGTCATTTCTTCTGCCTAATTTTTTAAGTGGGAAAGGTAGGAAGCGAATCCACAAACTGAAAGACGCTAGCTATACTCCACAATACGAAAGTTTGGATCTGAAAGACCGTGTCCTGTCTGGTCTCCCCCATTTGGGTTGAGCTTGGTCTTAAACTTGGCGAACTAGAAACACTCTTCCATCAAGGCTTAGAAGGCTCTTGAGGCGAGGTCTTTGGCGAACTGAAATCGGTCAGGAGGTACAAATCAGGCTCTTTTGTTGCGCTCCTTGATAGAGAGCGGCCCTTGATTAGTAGCCTCAATCTGCTCTCCTTTTGTCTGGTATTCTGTTTATGAAATTGAAAAATTAATTCAGGTAGAAACTTATGACAACTGAGCAAGAGCTTCAATCTCTTTTTAATAGCTTAGATGGCAATCAAGACGGCAAACTCTCCATTAATGAGCTTTTGTTAAGTCCTGGCTTAAGTGCAGTCATCTCCTCAGCAACAAATACCAGTAGCCCCCAGGCGTTACTATCACAGTATGATTCAGACGAAGACGGTCATCTTACCTTTGAAGAGTTAAAGCAAGCAGTTAAGAATGCGAGTAATTTAACCTAACAGTCAGAAAAACCAATACCCAATACCCTAGCACCAGTCCCCGTGATGTAGATTGGCATAACGAGATCATGAATTGTTCAAGAAGCGGGCAGCAAAGATTTAGTTTCCGGCTAGGATGCGGCGGTTGCCTTATACAGAGCTTTTCATGAAATCAGTGAAGTTATTGAAGTCGGTAGTTTTCTCGTCTGCGATCGCTCTAACTCTTGCCCCTTATCCTTCACTGGCAAGCCAACCCAAGGTAGGCTGCACATTCAGTTCTCAAAAGTCCAACTTGCGTGACAAGTGCAGCTTCTCCAGTTCAGGACGGCTTTCGCGATTCATCCCAAAAAGTGTCACGCTCGACTGGAGCGATCGCGTGCGTACCAAAATCGAGGTCTTAACGGTTGAATCATTGCACATGGGAGTTGCAAAAGGAACGGCTAAAGTCGACGGCTCAGACGCAACCTACACCATGGCATCCGATAGCGGCATGTGTTTCAAAATTTCCAAAAATAACAACTCGATTTGTTATCGGTAATCTTCATCCCTCATCTGCACGCCAATAAAAACCCCCTACCGTACAGCAGGGGGACGAAGTATTGATGCCTCGATCTTAGTTATTCCCAAGATCAATCCGGCATTCCTCTCGGTGTTCAGTATGGGATTGTGAAGCAGCTTATTCTTGGACTGGACTGGAAGACAATCGTCGTTCTTTTGTTTTCTCCCGATTTCGCCACTTGCATACCTCTTTCGTGAGACGCTCTCCTTCCTCTGCTGCATCTCTAGCTTTCTGCAAAAACGCATCGATGGGCTGAACTGTCTGACTGGGCTCGGATTTAACAATTGCATGAACTGCTGTATTCCTGGTTTCTCGCCAACGGTCAACCGCTTCAATTAGGTCTGGATAGGGGGCTGATGGGAGCCCATTGGGAAACGCAGAACGCCAGTGATCAATTAATTGCTTGAATGAAATGAAGCTTCTTTTTGAAGGAAGAGGTTGGCAGTCTGCCGACCCTGAAAAATAACTAATCAACCGATCAGAAATGATGCTCTCTTGAATAGTGATGGCTTCTAAGAAGAAATGATTCTCTTGAGCTAATCGAATTCGTTCCCATGCCTCGCGGTAAGCATCATATTTATTTGTATTACCAGCAACTGGGTTCTGTAGAGGTGGGGTTTTTCTCATGGTATCGAGGACTCAGGGCTTTAGTCGGTGACTAGAATTATCGACCAACTCCTTCACGAGTCACTGCGATTTACACAAGCATCATCAGATTGCAAAGATCAGTTATCCTGACTCAACACTAATTGGTACTCAACAGCAAATCTAGTTGATCAATCGCACTCGGCTCCATAATGAACCGCTTGCAGCAATGCCGCTCTCGATTGAAGCAAACTGTTCAAGCCTAGTTGGGAACCCTGATCGGCCATTCAACTGATTTAGTATCCCGTCAGTTTTTCGGGTTTTCGTTTGAGAATGGTTCATGACTACTATGAGATAGATCCTTGCGGGTACTCAGAAATGACAAAAAAGCACCGCCCCCGTCTACTGAAACATACGAAAACCCTGGCGATGGTGATTGCGATCGCTATCCGCAATGAGATGGAGGACTTTCATTGCGAACATCTGACCGATGCACAAATGGAGGAACTCAACCCACTCATTAGAAACGCGATCGCGACCGCTCTATACGCTACCAGAAACTACAGTGAAGACGATGCCTCGTATGAATGGGTGAATTTTCAATTCATGCTGATTCCTGAATATTGGGAGGAACCGGAGTTAACCGAGGCTTTTCGCAAATTCGTGACGTTTGTTCGCTCGCGTACCAAGCACTGAGAGTAATGCTAAGCGGACACCTCCGATTTGAAATCGGGACTGTCACAGTTTTTTGCGGTTGACCGCAAGAACTGGGAGCAATGCCAAGACTTTTACGGCTTCCTACAAATGGCTACTACGAAAGCACAAACGGCAAGAGCGATCGCGACGAACAAAATAAGGACTATAACCAATTCCATTATTCGCGCCCTTCTCATGGCTTGCTTTGCTCTTGCCGCTTCAGTTCTCTCACCAGGCGCTCCCCTTCGGCAGCAGACTCTTCAGCCTCTTCAATCTGTCTCTTCAGTTCATCTCTCTTCTGCATTGCTTCCTCTGATAGCTGCGTCGGCTTTGGAGGTTCAGAGATTTCCAGCAGAAGCATTTGAATACCTGCGATCGCGATCGTTCCGACTACAAGGATTTTGATTAGATTTTTGAGGTTGATCATGGGATGGCGATCGTAGGGGACGTATCCTTTCTACTTCGAGTTTTGCGATCGCTTCCCTGCTCATCCAAAACAAGTTTACCCAATCAACATCTACAGTTAAGACTCAGGCGATTAGTTCTCAAACTTAGCCCAGCACTGAGGTTTTACCGCAGTCGTGACATTTTATCCGGCGCGATCGCTACGCTCACCGCCGCCGAAACTGCCGATGCGTATGCGGCAAAGTGATCCAAGTTTTAGAAGTAGATCTGAGACGGAACAAGACAAAGTCATGTGGGTGCAAATTTAGGGAACTATGCAAGACAAACGGAGGGAGGAAGAAATCTAGATGAATGCTTTATTGCTGCTAATGTTTTGGTTGTTTTGGGTGGATGCCCAGTTGCCGGATGATTTGCCATAAGAGCGATCGCTGGTTAGGTTAGCGATCGCTTCTTTGTTTGTTTTAAGGTTTTACAGAGCAGGCAAAATTAAGTGATCGCTCTCCGCCGCCGCCGCTGCTTCATCTAGATCAACTTCATGAAAATAGCAGTGCCCATCGCCGCGATCGATCGTGTAAGTCCAACCTGGCAAAGAGTCTTCACCCTCTTGAAAGACGTGATGGAGCGATTTCCAAGTCATCCCGATGATCTGCCCGTCCTTCAATCCCTCAGTAAACTTTCCGTTGCCTGCTTCGGCATAGTGACATTTCACTTTTGTCCAAAGTTCGTATTTCGGCGCGGGTGTCGGCTCGATCAATGCGTGTCTAGCGGCTTGCTCGAATTGCTTTTGTTGGTCGTTCATGATGTTTTCTTAGTAGTGTTTAGCGTGGTGTGAGTATGGGGTTAAGTGGCGATCTATTTACAAGTTCTGCTCGATTCTTGTCAGGGAGGAGAGCAGGGTAGAACCAGACGATCGCTCTAAGTTTGTCAGGGAGGAGCGATCGTCTGGAGGGATGGCTAGAACGGTAATAGTTGAGCGAAGTGGCAAGCGGTTTTTGTAGGTTTCACACACGCTTCGTTTTCCCAGCCTGCTTCAGCTTTTGTTTTGCAGATGCCCTTGCTGTAGAAACGGCATTGAGCGCATGTTGCGGTGATGCGACTGGAGCTGCGCTCATCATTGACTTGAGTGAAAGGTTTAGCGATCGTTGTTGCTATCATTTTGATTACCTCGTTTGTGGGGTGAGGCAGTGCGATTCTTTCCAGGGAGAGCACTGCCTTTTATTTGAAAGTGTCCTCGGAGGCGTATTCCCTCGTCTGCGGACTTGAACCAAGAAGATTAGAGTGCTCTGGTTCCCCCAGCACTAACGGGGGTCCTCTGGCTACCCTTTTCGGGTGGCAGGGACTTACGACTGTGAACCGCTCCACAGATCCCCGTTTCTTGAGCGGGCATCACCTCCGAAAAGGCAGCGTTACCGCCGTTGGGCTTGCGCCCCTCCGAAGGTTGTCTCCCCTCGGCCATGAATCCAATATATCCCTGTCTACAGGGAAAAACAAGGGGTGAAGTATAAGATATTTCCCTGTCTACAAGGATGTTTGATTGAAAAGGCTCTATGGATATTTCCCTGTCTACAGCGTATAATCAAAGGAAAGTTATTCAGGTTGCAAGTATGCCCAAGCCAAAGGGAGCTAAGGGCGGGAATCCTAAACCCGTTCAAACCGAGGAATTCAAACAACAGCAGTTCAATCGCGCAGATAAAGAAGTGGGTGAACTTAGCGCCAAGGTGACCAGCATTCGACTCTTTGTAGAGGATGAGGCGAAATTGCTTCGGCTTTACCCAAATTCGCGCGATCGCAACGCATGGTTACGCGCCACCGTTCATACAGCATTAGAGAGTGAAACTTGAACGATCGCAGGTTGCATTCAACGAGAGACTGCATAAACCCAACTGGCCAACGTATAGGTTAGGCAGAAGCCGTTCAATTCCAGGCTTCACTAACTTTGGAGAAATCCTGATTATGAAAACCACATCTTCTTTACTCCTCGCTTTTTTTGGCTTAGCAACGATCTCATTGTCTTCACCAGCCTGGGCGATCGATGGGAGAACGGCAGTGGGAATGTGTATTGATAGCACGGCGAGCGGTGCGCGCTGCGGTTGGAGCGTTAGCAAAGATGGTTCCATCGATATCTGCAACAAAAATGGATGTGTAACCTGTCCATCTGCAACTGGCGAGTGTAAAGTAGCCCGCCAAACTCCAGTACGGCAACCGCGCAACGATCGGCCTATTTATGACAGACAGCCTGTTTTTGGAAGTCAGCCTGTTGATGGGGGCAGTAAATAACGAAAAGGGCGATTGTCCTTACCAACATCATTTTCCCAGTCCTTGACATAACACCTACATACAAAAAGTCCCCTGATCAAAACGATCAGGGGACTTTTTTGCTTCATCGATCGCGGCTAACGTTTCGCCTTTTTCTTTGTGGATGTGGCGCAAGGTTCAAGAATTTTTCGCAGAACCCAAACTGTTGATCCACTATCGAACCTCACCAAATGATGTAGTGGCATCGAGAATGGTGGCTCTTGAATTGTTCCGACAGATCCGATCGTTGTCTGAACTCGATCGCCTACTTGCAATTCATTCATCTTTTTCGCGCTAGTTGAGTAGTTTGGAACAGGTCGCGTTTAAAACGGAGGGTGTCGCGTTTGAAACGCGAGAGTGTCCCCCAATGCTTGCTCGGCTTAGGATTGCAGCATCACTTTGATTTCACTCACGAGCGATCGCAGGGCGGCATCATCGGTCTTCGCTCGGTTGATCAAGCTCAGCATTGAAAGCTCATCCTTGCCACGACTTCGCGCCATTGCCAGAACATTCTTAGTCGCGATTGCGCTGTCTGCCTCCGGTTCTCTCCCTGCCGCGCAATTGCCAATCATGCTCGCGACTAAAGGGAGATTCAATTTACCGTCCTCACCCGTTTCATCGGGATAGAACTTCGAGTCAGGATCGGTATATAGCGACGGCTCGGGCACGGGCGGCAGGTTGAATTTCTGCTGAATGTCGGCTAACACGTCCGGTGGAACCTGCGAAGCAAAGTGTCGGTAGGCTGCATCACTAAAGTAAATGCCTTTCACGGGGTCGCGATCGAAGTCGATACCAGGGCGAAAACCATGCTCGATCAGCGATGAAAACATCACGTCGATCGCTTTGTCCTGTGCCTCTGATTGAATCTCAGGGGGCATCCTGGCGATGATTCGATCCATGTGGTCCGCGATCGCGACATCGGAAACCCCATACTTTTCATTGTTCAGAACAATGTCTCTGTTCACTCGCTCAACAAGCCCTTTCCCATGCTTTGCTTCCAACGATTCTCTTGTTCTGAGATAGGCATCCACATCTGCTTTTCCGATGGCATGAATCAGGCGATCGCTGATTCTACGTTCTGCATCTGATTGAGGGGACTGACCGAAACCATGGCGATGAATTGATTGCATTTTTCTAACTCTTATTTGGTTGAGCGGAGAAACTTGAACTGGTACTCAGCCTGCATCTGCCGCAGGATTTCAGGGTCGAGCAATTGACCAAGAAACAAATAGGCTTTTGGGGTGAAACAAGCCCTCCCTTCTGAATCAATCGCGTAATCAACCCCTTCGACAAAGCCTTGTAATTTCAGCGAGGAAAAGCAGACCGCGATCGCTACTTTGTGCAATTTGGCTTTAAGTTCTTGCAGCAATTTGACAGTTGGCTTGTTGAGCATTATACCGCTCAATAATTGTCTCATTTCTAATCATATTTTAAGCCGCTTTATGATTATTTCCTAATAGTTTGAGGGAAGTTTTATAGAGGATTCTAATTCTCAAACGACTACAGTAACGCTTTCCGGTAACGTTACCAGTAACGTCAGTAATGTAACGCTGTAACGTCGCATTAACGTTGTTACCGAGCGTTACTTCCCTCATCTGTCGTCACGTTACCCGTTACGCTACCGAATGCCACAGAGCAATTTAATGTTAACTAATCAACGCTTCTAGCTCGTTCCAAATTTCATTACGCTTCTCTCTAAGATGCTCACACTTGCGCTCGTTCTTAGCGCGATTCAAGAATGCTTCACGAGAGACTTCTTTCCCGTCTGTAATCCGTCCTTTTGCCCATTGATAGCCAATCATTAAAGCTTCTCGCTTTTCCTCATTTGGCTCATTCTGGATCAGTTCGATTGCAGGGTCAGTCTCAACAGCAGGCGCGATCGCTTCATGCCCTGAATCGTCGAACGATACCCAAGCTTTCTCAAGTTGTGCCCGTGGATCGGTCGGCACGGTCGGCTGAGCTTCAACCCACTTTGGGAGTGAAGGCAACTCTCCTACGGGCATCCATTCCCGATTGATGTAAACGATGCGATCGCAGTTCGGCAATTCCATCAGCGATGCAGGTAGATCGATCGGAAAGTTGTTCTTCACCTGATCAAACAATTCGCCACTAAACCCGATATGATTCCCGTTCCAATCGAGCGTGCGATCTGGGTGAATCGTGGCGTAGACCAGTTGCAGCTTTTTAGCCGTCTTGCCATTGGGCACGAGTCCACCCGCTACGAACTCAGGCGCAATCACCCAGAGTCCTCGTTGCCGTTTGATGCCTGCACTGCTGAGACTCGCAATCTGGCTGGCTAGAGCATTCAGAAGCGGTTCGAGGGAATCTCGATGCGGCGTGGCGGTTGCGCCAATGTAAGCCCACTCATCAACGATTAACAAGCTGTTTGGGGTATCGATGAATGCCTTGAGAACCTCCATTGCTTGCTTTATGAATGGCACTCCATCTCGCACAGACAGCGACGGCAAATCACACCGTACCGATCGCTTTGCATGTTGCCAGTACTGGGAATCCTCATCGCCATAGCTCATCAGATTGATGTGAAAGACACTGATTCCGCGTTTCGCTAATTCCAATGATGCACAGGCAGCAAGGTAAGATTTCCCGGTTCTCTGTGCGCCGAAGATGGCGCGACTCGTGAATGGACTTGCAAGCAACGCCTCAAATGCAGTGGTGCATTTCTCGACGGGTGATGCCTGCACTGCAACCGCGCCTAGTCTTGTTGGCTCACCGATTGCTTTAGCTGGCTCATCAGGCAGAGCGGGCATGACGGCCCATCCTTCCCGCTCTGCCTGTGGGAGTGCCATCAATTCGTTGTACCCGTCGAGGTAATCCCATGCAGCATCACTGAGATTTAATCCCCGCTCATGGGCGAACTGCAATTCAGCAATGACAGCATCCGATCCCGCTTGCGATGCAAAGTTCAGAAACTCATCCCCATTCAGAAACGGTGCAACCAACCCATACTCACGGATGCAGTCTTGAGCCTTGATTTTCTGATTCTCTTTGTCGAAGATGCGTTTGATCATGAAAGCTGCGATCGCACCTCCTGCAATCGGAGACGCGATCGCGCTGACCCCTAGACCCGCAAACAACGCGATCGCAGTGTCGATCATGTAGGAGTCTTTGTCTACCGACTTCCAAGCGGTCTCTTTCCACTCGATCGGGGCTTTGTGTTGACGTTCAATCGAGAAACTTGACATGATTTATCTAAGCCTCAGAGTCTGGCTACAACGGATGAAAGGGGTATGGGCAGTGTCGAAAGCACTGCCCTTTGTGATTGATTAGCTTTGGCGTGACTTGCGATAGTAGAAGATCAGCGCTCCAATCCCGAATAGTAGTTCCACAATGATTTCAACCGCGAACAGGGTGACCACCGAGAGGACAATGTTTGACCAGTTCAAGCGACTGAAAGCGCCTGTGGATAGGTAAAGCAAGAACTTGAGAAACCCACCATCACAAGGTGGATAGACCGTGAAGCAAATGATCAGGTCAATGATGTAAGCGGCGATGCGGAACTTTCCCATGTTTCGCAGAATGCCAAGCGGTAGCTTGTTGTAGGCAACCTTGAGACTGGCAGCAACCGGATCATCTTTCTCATTCACTCTGAACTTGTGGGACGTGTCATGAGCCTCTAAAGCTGTCCGCATCAAGGCTTTATCCTTGCCTACCACAAGCGGGAACAGTTCGATCGCTTGCAGCAATCCCCACAACACGAACCCAAAGATCCAGGTCGAGGACTCTCCGAGCGCGCCTGCTACGGCTCCGACTAGGGGAATCCGGGCGATAAACTGCCCAAAGCCTCCAAGGTCAGTTTGGGCAAGCAGCCCTCTCACAATCTGAACATACGGATTGATGTTGAGATAGGCAAAGTAAAGCCCAGCGCAAATTGCCAGCACGTACAACCCTTTAAGGAAAATCTGAATCGTTGCCTTCCCTTCTGAATGGCCGTAGTAGTCGCTACCGGGTGAAGGTTGATTGTGAGCAGTCCATCCGGTGGACTGGGCTTGAGATTTGGTTGAGGTTGAATTTCCACGTAATCCCATGTGAGAAGCTCCTTCGTTAGTTCTGGGTGGATTGGTGAGAGTTAGACCGCTTCAAGCCGTTGCCACGAGCGCGATCGAGTGCCTTCTGAACAATCTCCTGATTGCCTGTGAAAGCCAGCTTTGACGCCGTTGGAGGCTTTCCCTTGATAATCTCGGCAGTATTGCCAGAGTCATCACAGACAACGGATCCAGCCGCTAGAGGAAACTTAGTCACACCGTCTAGAACGGGTCGCCCTTCTTGAATGTTGGCAAGCTTGGTTTTATCCGAAAGCGCCACCACAAAAATGCAACCTCGCTCATATCGGGCATCGGCAATCTTTTCTTTCTCTGTCTTGTCATCCTCAGAAGCTAGAATGTCCATCTGCTCAGCCGTTTGAGCATTCATCTTTTCTCGCAACGTTCCCATCTGTTGGGCGTTCTGAGCCATGTTTGGAATCGATGCCACGGTTGCAATGAGGGCAACAATTCCGATTCCGATGTTTACTTTGTTACGTTGTAATTGCCGTTTCTGTCGATTCGTCAGCATTGTTGAAACCTCCTTAACTATGAGCGTCGAAATGCAGTGAAGAAAGCAGTTTGGTTAGTCGATCACGCTTTTGCTCAAGCGTTAATTTGTCCGTGCAAGTCTGACACTCGAACTCTGTCGAAACCTCCTCAGTGACAGAATTCATGAACCGGGAAAAATTCAGAGCCGAGTAGCAGTCTTCAAGCTCGAACAGTTCATTCATCAAGTCGATCGCAAAGATGGCCCTTTCTGGCGTGGAGAGTTGCAATACTTCCTCGGTGGTCATCACTGCACTAGCCACGAAATCACAGCCCACACGTCATCCGGTTTGATCGCAGATAGAGCGTTAATCGCTTGATGCAACTCGCTGCCTTCTTCCCCGTAATCCCCTAGCGCGGACTCGACACATTGCCAGAATCCTGCGTTCTGTCCTGACTGAGCATCGAAACCGTAGCAAGAAAGCACCGCACACACGGCAGCCTGATCGACATGAGACAAGGAACAGTCGTTGTTTCCTTGCTCAAACTGTTGTGCAAACTGCGCGATCGCGGGGTTCTCGTAATTCGCGCCAAAGTATCCAAGTGACTTAGACATTTCCTGTTCCTGGTATTGAGTGAATTTTTCTTCAAGCTTGTCGAGAATCTGTTCGGCTAAACCGCAGTGCTGAGCGCCGAAGTAGCGTTCGATGTCTGCCAGGATTTCGGGTCTCTCCTTGCCTTCTTCCCAGAGACAAACAATGCGGTTTGAGAAAATGTTCGACATTAGTTCTGTCCTCCAACCGGAAACAGCAACTTCTCCTTAAGCCGCAGTCCGGTTAGTTCGGGAACCTTGATTGCAGAGTTCAGACGGTACAAATCCCATTGCTTCAACGGGTTGCAAGTAGGGCAGAACTTACGCCCGTTCTTGAGCCGCTTAAAGTGCTTCTCTAGCTGCCAGTTGCCTTGCCACACTCGCACCACCGAGAATTTGATGCGGCGGTGATGAGCCGCATTAATCAGGGCAACTCTTGACATTCCGGTGAGATGGTTCTCAATGCGCTCTGAGAGACAGTTCGTAGCGCCAATGTAGTGCTGACAGGGGTGAGCGGGATGGATTTGCTTCTCAAAGTGAAGCAAGTAGATGTACGCCATCACTGCTGCCCTCCGAGTAGCCGAGTCCCACTACCAGAACACCCTGCACACCCCTTTGGTGGATTGTTGGGATCGGCGCTGAAGTCCAACTGCCTCGTTCCGTTCGGGTTCGCGATCGGAGGACGGTCTACGGTGGGTGAGGTGTTAGGCGGAGTTGGCAACGGAACCCAGGCAAACCAGACAATTGCTCTTGCCAGCACCACGACACCTAGAACGCCTACCAGTTGGGTCAGTCTGCGGTTCCATCGGTGTTTCGTCTGAAGAGACTCGTGAAAGGCGTCGAAGGTTTTGCGCTCCACCTGGAAGCGGGCGGGCTGTAGTTTATCGGTTGAAAGCCGCATAATTAAAGAATCCTCGAATGATTTAGTGGTTGTTTGTGGGATAGAGCCAGCTTCAGATGTGAGAGTCGGGGGCTGGCTTTCGCGTAACTAGGGTGGCGATTTATCAGTCGTTCATTGCTCCATGAATCATTTTTTGCTGACGATCGAGTTCCGCTAATTGGTCTTGTGGCATGTTTTCAGCCCGATCGAGCAAAGCTTGCGACAGTTCGCAGAGAGCGTTAGCGGCATCAAGTCGATCGTCCGGCTGAATCTGTTTTTTGCGGTTCATATACCCATCAAAGTGGGAAAGCTCAATCGGTGAACCGGTTGCAATGCTCGTTGATACATTGCCGCAAACCATCGCCAAATTGAACAAGGGGAGCGTCTTCCAGGCTTTCCCGTAGAACGCAACGATCGCGTCATAGGTTTTCGGCATTAGATGATTTTCCAAAATGGGTGAGCTATTCCGACCAATCCGCGATCGCGGCGAATTCGTCCTCTTGTACCGATAGCGTTGGCTGTTGACTTGTCCGGGGTTTTGGTACTCCTAATTGCCCTTGCGCCCACAGATTGATGATGAAATTAACTGCAACTTTCGGATCGTCGGCACTGCCAAGCTCAGAGGCTAATTGAGTCACTTTCTCGTGATGGTTTTTTGCAATTGTGACGCGCATCGATCAACCCTCCACCTGTGCCGTTTTCCGAATGGCGACGGCATACAATCCGCGAGCGTTAGCCCACTGTGGCTCATCCAAGACACTGATATCGCGCTTCGACAGAAGCGTGGCAATCCCCGGCAAGCAAGCGCCTCCTCCGACGGCAATCAATGCTGTCGCCGCCTCTTTACGGTCTTCCGTGGGCCGAACCATTGGGGCTAAGACTTCGTTCACCCATCGGGGTAGCTCCGCTTTGTAAGCCTCTGCAAACGACCAATCCGCATACTGAGTGCCATAGCGAAACGTCCGATCTTCAATGCCACGGCGGATGAGGTGAGGTTGACCTTGCTTCAGTAACTTGGTTCTGACCTGCTCGTTCGTCGCGATCGCATCAATCAACTTTTCAACGCCGCCATTCTGCGAGTAGTTGCGGCTGGTTAACTGCAAGCCGTTGAAACTGGAAACGATCAGCGTTCCGTTGCCAAGGTCATACAGAATGGCATTAGTGGTATCGACCTTGTTCTTGTAGTGAACGATCGCACCCGTGCCTTCCTCTAGAACTTGCAAAACTTTGATGGTCACTTGAGATTGCCTGCCCTGCATTCTGACCAGGTGAATTCCTTCTAGCGCCTGCTTGATTCCATTGCCCAGTGCTTTCCCATCGTGAACGCTAACCACGACGCCTAGCTCCCAGTGATCGCGAGCATGCTGCTCGGACAGTGCCCCTAGAAGCAACTGCAACCCTAATTCGACTTTGCCCGCTTTGGAGTCCGTCACACGACGAATTGCAGAAGGACTGGAGTAATAGGCGTTCACTCCGGTCATCCATTGCTTACTCGCTAAGTCTTCGCGAGTACCTGAGAGGTACTCTACATAGCCTTTTGGGGCATCTGTGGAACGGCTTGGAAGATAGTAAACGTAAGACTCTAGGCGAGTTTCACCAGTGGACGAAACGAGTTTCAATGCCCCGTTGCCGATATCTGCCCCAATTGGCATGAATCGGCATGACTGGCTAATGGCAGGAGATGCTTTTTCGGCTGCAATGTTCATTTTTAACTCTCAAACAGTTGTAGGGATTGAGTTGTAAGCAGTTTGGCGAAACGTGCCAGGTATGGCTGTGATTGCCCTTTGCGGTTGAATCTGCCGTTTCGCTTCGATACCCTCAATATAGTCCGACAAATCGGTAGTGTCTATAGTTGAGTAATACTGATTTCTGATAAACAATGCAACGAAAGATAAGTAATATCGACTTGTCGTACTACTCATAAATGAGTAATATCGACTCATGCAAAACAAATGTAAATTGGGGGCATGACAGTGAAGAACACAATCAAGGCATTTATAGAGAAACGCGGTATCAGCGTGTATCGCTTTCGGAAGGACGTAGGCGTTGCCCAAAGTACTGCTTACGACCTGGTGAACAACTCCGACAGAATTCCCAATGCTGATGTGTTGGACAAGATTTGTACAGCCTACGAAATCCAGCCAGGAGAAATCATTGAATGGATTCCTGCGGCGCAAAGAATTGAGGCTAAATCGCCATGACTAAGAAGCAACAGAGCGAAAAACAAGAGCCGCCTAAAGACTGGTTACAAGTTATGGAAGACATAATTGCTCGCGAAAAACTAAGAGAGCAATCGGAGAAGGAAAAGCGCTCCTCTAGTGATGACGAGGATGATCGCCAAAGGAATAAGTAAAGCGATCGCTATGGTTCAAAATCTCCCGCCATCAAATTAAAAATGAGCAACGAGAAAAATGAGCAAGAAGCAAAACGACGAACCGCCCAAGGACTGGCTGCAAGTTATGAAAGATGTGACTGCTCGCGCCAGTTTTGTCAAAGGTGAACAAGATGCCGAAACATTCAAGCGACGGACAGGCAGAGAACCAACTTCCGAAGAATGGCAGCGTAGATACGATCAGCAGATCGATCGCGCATCCAATCCAACCAATGTGGCAGAAGAGGTTGAATCCCCATGACTAAGAGACAAAGCGATAAACACGATCCATCTAGAGATTGGCTGCAAGTTTTGGAAGATGTTGCCATTCGTCATCAGAAAAAACTAGAGGCTCAAGCTGGAAAAGAGCGGACATCTAATGATGAAGGTGATCACCAGGGAAGCAAGTAAAGCGATCGCTACGGTTCAAAATCTCTCACTAATAAAGTAAGCAATCATCAATAGAAAAAATGAGCAACAAGAAAAACAGCAAGCCTAAAGAGAGCGAAGCTGAGCCTACAGACTGGCTACAAGTGCTGAAAGATGCTTGCAGAGACGAGCGTAAAAGATTAGAAGCCGAAGCCGCTCAAGCCAAGGAGAAGGAGCGCGAATCTAGTGGCAATGATAAGGATGATCATTAGGGGAGTCAGTAAAGAGATCGCTACAGTCTAAGATGCCCAAGCATCAAAATGAGCAACAAGAAAAACACCGAATGGAAGATGCATCTGCCCGCGCCATCCATCCAGACTTTGACAACCTAGAAACATGGGACGGTTCAGGGATATGAATGACGCTTTCTGGGAAGACTTCGACAGAGAAATTGATATCTATTACGCTAGGCTCGAAGCTCAATCTTTAGAATCTGCCCCTCGTCAACAAGAATCTGAAGAACAAAAGACTGATAAGCGTCGCTCGAAAAAGAAAGCGAAATCTGATGGCGATCGCCCTTCTGATAGCGTGAAGCGGAATGAAGAGGCTCCGCAGTAAGAACCCTCCCAGGATTCGCTAACAGTCCCTACTCGTGCAAACTTTGCAGTGTTCCCTTCGCAGCAAAAAGCGCATTCCTGCTGTAACAGGAATGCGCCAAACAAATTTATTAAACTATCCCAATGTTAATCCTCAACCTGCGTTCAAGCAACTGTGCGATCGCGCCGAAGCGTCGTCGCAAAAATACTGTTTCCGTGCTTAGAGATGTTGAAAGTATCTCGGTTATTGATCGCACTCTGCTCATTTTTTGCAAAGATGCAGCGCAGGCTAGAAACCTGCTTGAATTAAATCGAGAGATCGCGCAACAATTCTCCCACCTCAAGACAATGCAATTCTTTGCAGGTGGGGAGCTCCAGTATGGTTTGGCGATCGCGCCAAAAGGACTCAAGTTCGCTGACAATATTCCGCCAAGGCATCTGCGGTCTTGAAGGGTTCCCAAGAAGCCGGACGATCGCGCCCAATAACGCTTCTACCTCTAAAGATAGATATTGTTTGTGAACTTGAAGCACAAACAAATGCAAAAGTCAAACTCAAGCGATCGCTTGAATGAAGAAATGAACGCGATCTTGCTAAGCGCGGAACGGCTGGAACCTCTTCACAGAGAGAGATTCAGCTAGTAATCCTAATCATAAGCTGCTTACAACTATAAGCAGCAGAAACCCAGACAGGGTAAGGATTTCAAGCGATCGCTTGAGGTTGACTTTCGTTGAAGATGTGTCACAATAACCTCGTATCAATACAGCTGTACTTAACGCTATGGATAGTAAAGAGCTTTTCTTGAACAAGGCTGTCTCTCGTGAAGAGACACTAGATGTGTATATCTCCATGCGCGTCACACCATTAGACAGACAACTGCTTAATCGGTTAGCACGTGAACGCGGCACTAGTCGATCGGCATTGCTACGTCAATTTGTCGTTTCTCTCCGCTCTCAATAGATCGCGCCTCCGAACCGGAAGGAGATGAATTATGAGCGCTAAATCCAACATTGAACGGGCAATCGAGACCTCTACCCCGAATGTGGGGCAGTTGGCAGGGCAGCAGAACGCGAGTAAATATCGCCCGCTTGTAAGAGCGCTACTTCCGAGCGTAAGCGATGGGGCGAGTTTGGCAACGTCTAACAATATGCGGATTGATATTGTTGGTCACTCTTATATTGAACTTCCTGAGACGATTGAGTGGGAGGAAACGCTCTTGCAGCTTGATGCAGTAGAACATTCGATCTTTTCTTTTTCTGGCGCTCCACCACAGTTAATCGGACTGATGGCACTTAAGCGTTTTGTGTTAATGCGCATCATCCAGAAAGATTGGAATTCAAAACACAAGCCTGTTTCAATTCCTAGAGATATCAAGTCATTGGTAGAGGCAAATGCTGACTTTTGGTTAGCAACGATCGAGCTTCTGAAGCAACTCGATTTCCCGCCTGGAATTTTGTCTGTGTCAAAGTTTGACTTATTCAAGATTCTATTTCTTGAGGACGTGCTGACTTTCGATTCTGCGATCCTGTTGAAACCTGATAAGTCCAAAACGGAAACGGCGGTATCCATACGTAAACTGATGCAAAGTCAGAACAGAGCGTTGTTGGCGCTAAGCAACCCTTTTGATCGCGATTCCTTCCCGGTAACAGCGGCATTTACTGATCGCGCGATCCAGCTTGCGGAGCGCAACGACGTGTTTCGCAAGAAATACTACAACCGAATGGTTAGGGCGAGGGAGAGACTCACAGCCTTCAAAATCGAAAATAATTTTCGCTTAGAGCAGTCGGTTGCTGGTCGTTTTGTAACCAGTCGGCAAGGCAGAAAGAAGAAAGCGGAACAATAGGCAAAAAGCCTTTTATTTTGTCGTAGCCAGAAAACTCATGCCGCAAGGGATACGGCGAAAAAAATCTTTCTGCGAAATTAGCAAAAAATGCAATTATCCTGAAAATGAGACAGGCATGAGACTAAGTTTAGCTTTTTGTGTTTCGAGATGATCGTTCCTCTAGCGATTATTGCCCCCAGATATGGGGTCTGTAGTTCTCTTTTTGAGTCTCACCAAAAGGCAAAAAATAAGGCTCCCTGGCAGGAGCCCTAGTCAAATTAATTCAGTTAACGAGCGAACAAAATGGAAAATTTTGGTTTCTACCCGCACCTTAGGGTAGTCGAAAAAAGGCAACCCAATCAAGCTTTTCTGCTTCTCAAGCATAACACGAAAACCCGACACGCTTACCGTAGATTTAGGGAAATTAGGTGTGTAGAGCGCACAAAGCAGCGATGGACGCCCGAACGAAGCCGACAACAGGATCTAGAACTCGACTTTCAAGACCGCGTCAATGAATTGAAAAGAGGTGAGTTTTAATGAACTACTCTCCTTTATTCACAACTAATTGCACTAGAAACTCTAGCACCTACACAGAAGGCGACCAGTTAGGGATCTTCACAGAGCCGAACCCAGATTTGATTGTCGATCGTGTTCCTGAACGCCTCGCACTTGCAGTCGATCGCTACTACATCCGGCACAGCGATTGGTCCGCAGGCATCCAGTTAACGAGAGATGAGGCTTATCGAGCGATCGGACTGATTGGACGAAAGCGCGATCCAGAGGCGATTTATTCGGCGATCGAGCGAGTGGTGGATGGGGGTGTGCTATGAATATGGCCGCAACTCAAGCACTTAATGACGCTCAAACTCTCGAATCAAGCGACCCCGCTACTGTCGGCAAAATTCAACTACAGCATTTAGGTTTTGTTTCCGACAGTGAGATTTGTATCAAGGTGTCTTTTGACCATGAAGCATCTCTCAAGCCTGACTGGTGGGCGATGAAGCAGGATGGGGAAACGCCTGTCAACTACGTCTTCATGGGAAAAGTAACTGTTGACGGAATCTCCGTTCAGAAATGCCAATGGAAGGGCGAAGACAAAGACGGGAATTCCATTTGGAAGCCCTCAGGAGAGACATACAACTTCGATCACTTCCGACAGCTAGGAAGCGAAGGAGCAACGGTCTACTTCTATCCCAACAAGCCCTCTGGCGGCATCTCAAACGCTCACATCAAAACTACCGACCTCGTTTTCTACGAGATTGATGATCTGCCACTGAATGAGCAATGGGAAGCCTTGGAGCGGCTAAAAGCCAACACTGGTCTGGTTCCTTGTGTTGTTGTATTTACAGGCGGCAAATCTCTTCACGTTTATTTCCGGCTGAGTGAAGGGGTTAGTCAGACTGATTGGCGGCGGCTCTCTCGTAAGCTTTGCATTCTCCAGTCTGCGGATCACAACATCGTGAATCCGGCTAGGGCGATGAGGCTTGCTGGGATTCCTCGGCGCAAATCAGACGACTTCGGGCTTCTTGAACCAAAAGAAATCACGGTTGAATTTGTTTCTGACGAGATTTACTCACCGAATGATTTTGAGGCACGTTTAGATGCCACCGGAGCATTCCCGAACGGTTTGAGCGATAACCGCTGGAGTCAATGGGTTACGCAACGTAACAAGCAGAAAAATGGCAATACAACCGTTGATCCAGCTATTGCACTAAATGACCCAGATTTAGATCAGCGAATCGAACGCGATCGCGCTGCATGGCTCAAGCAAATGGCTGAGAAAGGCGACAGCGAACACGATGAAGAGATTACTACTCGCCTTGTTAATGAGATTCTGAGCTTCATTCCGCCGCGATCTAAGGGTGGTAATAGTTACCAGCTTTACCGCAAAATTGCTGCTTGCTTGAAGAATCACTATGGAGAAGCCGCCGCAATCAGCATGATGGAGAGCCATTCTCCGTCGAGACAATGCGGATGGAATGTCGCTCAGGTGGTTCGTTCCTCCAAGGGGACGTGGAAGATCGGAAGCCTGATTAACACGGCAAAGGATGAGTTTGGGTGGACTTTTCCGCAATGGACGCGAGATGCGTATCGCAACAAAGCCAAGCAGCATCGCGATCGTGATGCTGGTTCAAGTGAAAAGTCATCTACAAGCGACAAGCCTCCCTCTAGTGGTAGTGACCAAGAACTGCAAGGCGTGATCGCCAAATTGAAATCCCTTGGATTAGCAATTGAACTAGAAGAAGCGTTATCTTTGCCTTGGAACAGGATTTTGATATTGGCGGCGGATCGATGCGTCCCAACCGATGGCAAAGATATAACCGCGATCGCCAAAATCCTGATTGAGATTGCAGCTACGAAAATCGATGACCTTGAAGCAAGGTTGTTAATTGCCAAACTTAGCGAGATTCCTGGATTAGGAAGGCAGCCGCTAAACAGGTTGTTGAAGCAATTCAAAGAGCAGGCGGATTACGATCGCCGTAAACAGCAAGCAAAGCAGGCGCAACAAGAGAGGGAGGCTGAGCAGGAACGCAGGCAGCAAGAGGCGAAGTCGGAAAGTCGCCCTTATATCCCGATCGAATTTGACAACAAAACTGGAAAACCAATAACACCTAAAGCTGGGGTTGTTGACAGCGTTTTGTCGCAGTTCTATCAGAAAACTCTTTCGTGGAACCCCGATCGCACTTGCTTTTATCGTTATGGGACCGAGACTCAAGGCGTATGGTCGTCTGAATCTAGAGAGTTTGTTGAGCAGTTGATTAAAGATGAATTGAATTCTAACGGGTTGGACTGCGAATACAGCGCTGATTACGTCAAGTCTGTCTACAGCTTAATGTCTAGCTCTTTAGCTTGCAGGAATTGGAGCAAGGAACTGGATTCGGATCTTTTGCCGTTCCAAAACGGAATTCTTCGTCTTTCAACAAGAGAGTTCTCAAATCATTCCCCCGACCATCGCTTGACCTGGCAACTACCTTACAGTTACGTTCCTGGCGCGACGTGCGAACCGATTATTGATTGGTTGCGCGAAAGTCAAAATGGAGACGAAAAAATCGTCGAATTACTGAGAGCCTATCTGAAAGCGATTCTTTGTGGACGTGCCGATTTGCAAAGATTCATCGAGTGTGTTGGTAAAGGGGGGACGGGAAAATCTACTTATATCCGACTCGCACAAGCGTTGATAGGATTCAGAAATTGCTTCGTGACTGAACTCAAGCAGCTTGAAGGCAATCGTTTTGAGACGGCTGGGATTTATGGAAAACGGCTTGTGGTCATCACCGACTCAGAGCGCTACGGGGGTAGCGTATCGATACTAAAAGCTCTTACGGGACAGGATGCTCTGCGCCTCGAAGAGAAAAGGATTCAGCAGAAATCAGAAGGCTTTATGCCAAACGCGATGGTATTGATCGCCTGCAACGAGCCGATCCAATCTGCTGACTATACAACTGGTTTTACCCGCAGAAGGTTGAGTATTCCATTTGAAAATCAAATCGCGAAAGAGTTGCAGCGAGATCTAATTAGCATCGGACGCAATGGGGTAAGTGGTGAGTTTGCGGAATTTCTTCCAGGACTCGTTAATTGGGTGTTGGACATGCCTGATCAGCAAATGTTCGATTTAATCAAGAACACGGACGTTTCAGTTCCGAGCTTGAACGCGTCGCGATTGGAGTCAATCGTAGAATCAAATCCTTTGGCTGCGTGGCTAGATAGTCGTTGTGTTTTTGATGCTGACAGTAAGACTTATGTTGGAAATGCGGTCAAGTACACATTTTCGGAGAGCCCTGACGATGGAGCGACAAGGACGACCCGTACTTATTGGGAGGGGAGCGAAACCCTCCTCTATCCTAGCTACATCGCTTACAGCAACGCTGTAGGGACAAAGCCAGTCAGCTTACAACGCTTTAGTCGACTGCTTAGTGACCTTTGTGTTGGGCAGCTTGGACATGCTGAGGCAAAGAAAGAGAGGGATAGCAAGGGTGCTCACTTTGTCGGACTCAGGTTTCGTACTAGCGATGATGTTGGCATCCCGCGACCAATAACAGGGAAACCCGAGTCCGACTTCAACGAAGAAGTCGTCAGCGATGTAGTTGAAATTATCCGTGAAGGGATTGCAACAAATTGCATTGAGGAGGTTGTATCGGCGGTGTTTAGTGAAGTAACAGACACAGATCGAATTGAAGCGATCCACAGACTTTCTTGTGATGAGAAAAAAGTTCTGAACTTCGCTGAGGGGAGGCGACGGGCATGAGTAAGCCTGTAACCTGGCAATCGATCTCGCAAGACATGGCGCAATGGAAGCAGATGAAGCAACGGCAGGCAGACGCGATCGCTGAACTAGAACGCCTTGCAAAGTCAAACAATGTGGTTCCGAGTTCTGAAGTGGTTCGGTTACTCGCGATCGTCAAATCGGACAGTTCCCAAGTCGCCTAGAAACTCTACGAATAGAACCGTGTCGCCTGCCTTGACGACACGGTTTATAAGTTGGGTGTAGATAAACCGTCGTTTTTCAACCGACAAACTTGAAAAGAATTCAGGATCAGACCCAACGTTGACGAGATCTTCTCTGCGTTGGATCTGACTAGTCGATTCGGATCGCTGTTTTGCTTCTAAATCTATAATCTTTTGCTGAATGCCAGGGATTGCGGCAGCAAAATCCGGATCGTCGCCTAGCATTGCCAATTTGCGACGTAATGCTAATAACTCTGGAGTGTCCTGAGAAACGGTTGGTGTTTGCGATCGCTCGATTCGAGTGGCGATTTCTTGGGCTGCCCGTTGGCAAATTGCCGCGATCGCAAACTGCTCAGCATCAACCGATAGCAATCCGCCTTTCAAAGTGCAGGTTCGCGAACCTGCCGGAGCATAGATATCATCGCAGTAATAGCGCCTACGGTGCTTTCTGCCGCTAATTGAGGTTTTAGCGCCGCACTGACAATAAATTAAGCCACTGAGGGGGTATTGCACGGCAGAGGATGGACTGATACCAGATGCCCTCATTTTGAGCAGCTGATCTATTCTTTGTGCTTCGTCCGAATCGATGATCGCCTCATGGTTGTTGTATTGAGCAATTTCTTGGGGCTTGCCGCGGTTCCCAAAGTAGGCAAGATGACCGCGAACAGTTGGACTTTTTAACCATTTATCTAACTTCATGCGATCGCGCGGGAAGTCCTCCCACCACCCAGATCCGTAGCGCTCCACTCCATAGCGTTGAATCATCAAATGGCATGTGTTCCGAATACTCCCCTCCGTAAGGTAGGTTTCGATAATTTCGCGAGCAACGTCGAAGTAAGTCTTGTCTGGCTGAGGTGGGTAAACATCTCGGTTCACGACATACACATCGTTTTCAACTTTGTAGCCAAACGGTGGACTAGACGCTTTCTTTTTGCGGCGGCGGCGTGCCCAGCCTTGCTTAGCAGCATATTGGTTTTTCTCTCGCCACCATGCTGCGTCTACCGCTTGTTGGCGTGCCGCTTTTCTGCCGTCAGGCGTGATGAAATCGATCGCACCGCCAGAAGTGAAATGCAGTTCAGCTTCATATAGCGCAAACTCTTCCATCACTTGCTCCCAGTGCAGCGTAGAGCGGGTGAAGCGATCGAAGCAGGGGACTATGACTTTCTTAGTGATTCCTTGCCTCACGCGCTCTAGGACGGTGTTATATCCCTCGCGATCGTCACGCGAACCAGATTCAACATCGCTGAAGATGCGATCGCGAGGAATGCCACAATCTTCTAGATCCTCTTTGTATCGTTCTAGTCCGTGCCCGTGCGTGATTTGTTTCAAAGTCGAAACACGGCAGTATCCATCAGTATCGGGTAGCTGATTCATAGTGACGGACAGAATGACGAAGAATGACGAATAGTGATGGAAGCAGTGATGGACTTGTGACGGACTTATGACGGCTGAAACCCTTGTTAATGACGGTTATGACGGGTTTTTGCACTCTTCTCTATCTCTTAGAGGGTAATGGGATATAAAAAATATATTTTTAGTGTTTGCTTCTGGATTCTACAACGGCTCGTGTTGCACCTTGGCGAATGATTTCTCGAAAGATCTCTCTGGGATGTGCCAGAGTTTCGGTTGCTGTACCGATCGTAATTACCTGCGTCCCAATCAGCTTGTTTTTCACATCGAGTAACAGCACCGCAAACCGTTCTTGAGCTTGCCACATCAATTCACCACTGAGAGCAGCAGCGGCAACTTGTGGATCGTCAATCACCGTTTTTTCGGGTGGACGCGATTGATAGACTCGTTTGCCAAGCTCGATCGCTGCCAAAATTGTCGTTGCTTTTGCTGGCCCAACGCCCGGAACTTTCGTTAATTCTTGGATATTGACATCGCGCAACACCCCCAACGGATCGCGCTGATGCTGACTTAATTCTTGCAAAATGTATTGCCCCAACCCTACTGCCGAAAGTTTTCCAGGTCCTTGACCCGTTCCCAGTAAAATTGCAATTAGCTCAGCCGTAGAGAGAGTTTTTGCACCTTGAGCGATCAGTCGCTCGCGGGGTCGTTCGCTTTCGGGAATATCAGCAATTCTTAGAGAATAAGTCATGAAAGCATAGAAGGAAGCGCCTATTTTTACAGTAATCCCGCAAAATGAATCTGGGAGTACATCGACCAATTCGAGCAATAACAAGAGTGTGAGTATGTGGAACGGAAGAACAAATGCTGTAACGGCGCTGCTAGGGGGTGCGCTCCTTTGGAGCTTGGCGGAGCCGATCACGATTCATCAAATTGCTTGGGCAGCGCGGACTCAAGACTATACGCCAGATCAGTTTATTTCTGTATTAAATGGTCTGGGCTATCCTGTCCCGCTAACGATGCCCTTTTCGAGTCCGTCCGTGCAGCAAGCGATTCGAGATTTTCAGGTGCAATATCGCCTGCCAGTGGATGGAACGCTGAATCCACCGACGCAAGATCTAGCGGCAGATCTGATGAAAAAACTACAAACCGATCTCAACCGAGTGGTGAAATTAGAAGTTCCGCTTCCAGGAAGTCAATTTTATGGACGGCAGACTGAGGCGGCGGTGCGGTTGTTTCAGCAGCAAAATAAGCTACCTGCCACAGGAACAGCAACGCTAGAAACTCGCCAGCGCATCAATGACATTCTGAACGATGCGCTACCTCGTCCGGGTCAACCAGGTTCGTCGGGCAGTCCGTCGAGTGGTTCTTCAAATTCATCGCTGGGAATTTACACTGAAGGACAACTGCGATCGCTGCTGCTAGGGTTTGGCTATGACGTGAATCCGCAACAGCCCCTAACTGACGTTTCTGTGGTTCGAGCGATTCAAGATATTCAGTCTCTCTATAATTTGCCGCCAACTGGACGGCCCGATCAGCGCACTCAGGAAATTATGGCAACCTTGGTCAGAAATCTGAGAAATAGTCTCAGAATTGTTCTGCGAAGTAATTTGCCCATTACTCAGTTCTACGATGCTCAAACTCAAGCGGCGGTGCGGGAGTTCCAGAGCAGATACGGCTTGCCGGTCAATGGTGCAGCAACGCTCGCCCTGCGGAGCCGCATTGATGCAGAGGCGCGAAGAGTAAGTAGGTAAGGGCAGAGGCAACGGATGAAGCGTTGATATCAACCCAATCATGCTATCCGTTGCCACTTGGTCTATCTGATTTCTACGCGTGTGCGACCCCATCTTCACGTGCCGCTCTCTGAACTGCTGCTGCCACTGCTGTTGCAACCCGTCCATCAAACACCGATGGGATAATGTGTTCATGGGTTAATTCGTCGGGGGTGACGAGAGACGCGATCGCTAACGCTGCCTGCAAATACATATTCGTGGTTAAGGTAGACGCTCGGCAGTCTAATGCTCCTCGGAAGATGCCGGGGAATGCCAGCACATTGTTGATCTGATTGGGATAGTCGCTCCGCCCGGTTGCCATGACTGCGACATCATCGCGCACGTATTCGGGCTGAATCTCAGGAATTGGGTTTGCCATCGCAAATACAATCGGAGCGGCTGCCATCGATCGCACCATTTCGGACGTCACTACACCCGGAGCGCTGACGCCAAGGAAAACATCTGCTCCTCGCATTGCATCGGCAAGCGTGCCGCTTTGTTCAATTGCAAACGCGAGCTTTTGAGGGTTTAAATCGGTGCGGCTCTTCGAGAGAATGCCTCTGGAATCGCACATGATAATGCTGGCGGCACCATCTTTTTGCAGCAGCTTGGCGATCGCAACTCCGGCTGCCCCCGCCCCGTTGATCACAATTCGGGCGTCAAAAATCGACTTCTCAACGAGTTTTAGCGCATTGGTGAGAGCGGCAAGCGTAACGATCGCGGTTCCGTGTTGGTCGTCGTGAAAGACTGGAATGTTGAGTTCTCGTTGCAGCCGTTCTTCGATTTCAAAACAGCGCGGCGCGGCAATATCTTCTAAGTTGACGCCGCCAAACACAGGCGCAATCCGTTTCACCGTTTCGACAATTTCATCGGTACTTTGAGTTGCCAAACAAATTGGAAAGGCATCCAATCCGCCAAACTCTTTGAACAACATTGCTTTGCCTTCCATCACAGGCATTGAGGCTTCGGCTCCAAGATTGCCCATTCCCAGAACAGCACTACCATCCGTGACGATCGCAATGGTGTTGTGCTTGATCGTCAGTTCGTACACCCGCTCTGGCTCGTCTGCGATCGCGCGGCAAATCCGACCTACACCTGGCGTATAGGCCATTGCCAGATCAGCTTGTCCTCTCAGCGGAATTTTGCTGTGAACGCTAATTTTTCCGCCTTTGTGCAGCGTGAAGGTGCGATCGTAAATATCCAACACCTTAATGTCAGGTAGCGCTTTCACCGCTTGTACAATCGTTTCTGCATGTTCTGTACTGGCAGCATCGACGGTAACATCTCTCATGGAGATGTCTCGCGTCTGCTCAATCAAGTCGATTTGTCCCATGTTGCCGCCTTGCGACGAAATCGCCTGAATCACGCTCGACAGCATCCCAGGACGGTTGGGAACCTGGAAGCGAATTGTCAGACTAAAACTAGAGTTGGGGGTGAGGGCTGCCATAAACTTGCACGTTGAATTCCGAGGTCTCGATTTTACGGGAAAATTGCGAACGAGTGTTAAAACTTCTCAACAATTCTGAGATGAATTCTAGTTCGTCCTTGGAAGAATTTACAAAAATATCGTTCAATATCAAACTAGTTGCCGCGACTTATTTTAGGGAATTCAATTTGAGAGAACTGTACTCAGACACACGAATTTATGCCAAGTCTTTACACCGAAATCGACATCAATGCTCCGCGATCGCGGGTTTGGCAAATTTTGCTTCAGAAAGAGAAATGGAAATATTGGAACACCTTCCTGTACGACTGCAATCCTCATCAAACAATTGCTCCCGGACGGGAAATCTCGCTTTCGCTACTGCGAGTTCCGGGTGAAGAGGAAATTCAGTTTCGTCCGGTTGTGACGCTGGTGCAGCCAGAGGCGTGTCTCAAGTGGAGGTCGTCGATTCCAGGATTTCGGCACGAGTATATTTGGCAGCTCCAAGATCTAGATCGCGATCGCAGCCAATTCATTTATCAGGAAACGTTTTCTGGAGCACTCAGCAAATTTTTTGTTCCCTTTATTCGTCAAGATGAGCAAAAGGGAATGCGCCGCATGGCATGGGAACTCAAGCAGTATGCGGAAAAGCTCTAAATCGTCCAATCCTTTGTCACTAATCCTGGCACTCTTTCAAAATCTCTTAAGTTCCGGGTGAGAAGGACTAAGTTTTGCGAAAGAGCGATCCTTCGGAGCTTCGCAAGGCGAATTGCGGCAATTCTCAAATCCATTGTTGATACACGAACTCTGTGTACTCGTAGCTCGTTAAAGAGCACGATTGCTGCCTCATCAAACGCTAGAACAGGAGCCGTTGAAAAGCCTTGAAGGGTTTCCAGCAGCAGTGTGTATCCGCCAATTACATCAGCAGGTGTACGAGCACAATTGATAAAGCTATGAGCACCAAGGACTTGCTCATGAAAACTGACAACGGACAAAGCAAAGTCTGCGGGTGAGTGTTGAGCAATTCGAGCGGTTAGGTTTGTGAATTCTGAGCCTGAACCTCGCTGTAGAAAACTGATGTGGTCAGTGTCGAGCAAAAATCTCACGCTTGTCCATCATCATCGGTTGGTTTGTCAGCTTGGCGGAAAGAGCGCCCATATTCCAAAGCTTCAAGAAAAGCAGATTCATCAGAAATTGATCCAACGAGTTTCTCGAGCCAAGTGCCAGAGGCAAAGTTATGCTCGGACTTGTGTTTAAGGTCAGCGACCTCTTGCTCAAGAGTTGCTAACCGACGTTCGAGCGTTGCTTCATCCAACATGACTTTTCTCTTTGAAGAACTACTGACCTTACATCACTACTTCATTTTATCGGACCAGAAATACTATCATATGCCACAAAAAAGGGCTGGACGTTCGCCCAACCCTACACAAAAGAAACTTAAGAAGGTTTAGAAATTCATTTCGGCGGCTTGGACGCGCTCGACTTGCTTCTTCTTCAGTACCAACATGATTTGAGTGATGGTGACGATCGCAAAGAACGCCAGCAGACCCTTAATGCGGCTCGGATTTTGCAACACAATTTCAGCATCGATTTGACCAAAACCACCGACGTTGGGGTTGTTGGTCAGCGCATCGCCTGCCTTGACTTCATCACCTTGAGCCACGATTAGCTCAGGGCCAGGCGGGATTGTGTCTTCGACAACGCCCTTGTCAGAGTTGATGCTGACCGTGTAACCCCCATCGTCGCCTTTCGCGATCGCCGAAATCGTTCCAGCAGCAGACGCATTGAATACCGCGTTATTGCTCTTCTCACCAGTCGGATAGACCTGTCCACGGCCCCGGTTTCCACCGACGTGAACCGAGTACTTCCCAAAGTGCAATGAGCGATCGGTGTTTGGATCGGGAGACAGAATCGGGAAGCCAATCTCTTGATACTGCTCGCCCGGAACAGGACCAACTACGAGCCAGTTTGGATGCGCTTCGCTGTAGGGCTGAATGAATAGCTCAGCTAGTTTCTCTCGCATTTCCTCAGGCAGGCGCTCTTCAGGCGCTAACTGGAATCCCTCCGGTAACATCAGCAGTGCGCCAACGTTGAGCGGGCCTTTGCTGCCATCTCCCTGAACTTGCTGAACGCTGGTATCCAATGGAATTTTAACGACCGCTTCAAACACGGTGTCGGGTAGAACCGACTGAGGCACTTCGACCTCCGTGGGTTTTGCGCCTAAGTGACAGTTCGCACAGGCAATCCGACCCGTGGCCTCACGGGGATTTTCGTACTGCTGTTGAGCAAAAATCGGATAAGCGGCTGCCGATCGCGGCAAAGCCAAGCTCCCCGACAGTAAGATCGCGACGGCTGCCAAGGCAATTCCGACCCGCTTTGTCAATTTAATCAGGTTTGTTCTCATCTCTAGCAAATTACTCTCGCTCGGAATAAATAAAGGCAGAACGGTTGAAAGGGTGTGATTAAGTCCACCACGGATCTTCGCCTGTGCGGAAGTCCGTTTCTTCCCAAGGGGTAAAGCTGATTTTGTTATCCACAACCTCAGCGTGAGCGAGCGCCAGCGAGAGCGGGGCCGGACCGCGCACCACTTTTCCGGTGTTGTCATACTGGGAACCGTGGCAAGGGCACATGAATTTGTTTTCGCTGGCGTTCCAGGGCACGACACACCCGAGGTGAGTACACACCGCGTTGATGCCATAGCTCGCGATCGCTTGATCTGCCTCCACCACAATGTAGGTCGGATCGCCCTTTAGCCCTTGCGCGAGCGAACGATCTCCGGCGGGGTGGCTGGCGAGATACTCGCTGACTAAAATATCATTACCGAGGGCATCTTTTGCTGTGACGCCTGCGGAACCTCCACCTGACGAAGGCGGAATAAAATATTTGATTACCGGATACAAGGCTCCAGCCGCTACTAGTGCCTCGGAGCCGAACATCAGGAAGTTCATGAATTGGCGACGACCCATATTGGGTACATCATCTGCGGGTCCAGTAAGTTGAGCCATGACTACTCTCTAGGGATTGCGGAACGGAGTGAAAAAAGATTTAAGCGCAGAACTTTTGTCAAAGCTCTGTGTTTAGATCTAGTTACTTGGGGTACTACAACGGCGATCTCTAAACTTTTTATCTAAAGCAAAGCGCTGAAAAGCCTTTAGAACAGCCAATTTGTAGTTTTTCTTAGATGTATTATTACATTTCTTGACACTAGCATCATAGCTAAGCGGCGCAGCCGAAATTTAATACGAAATGTTAAAGATTTTTACGTGCTAACGTGCCATGACCGGACAAGACCTACGCCAACTTTTGATTAACAAGTGGGGGTTTTCCTACGACATTCAGGTGCGCCGCGCGATGGGCAAACTGTTTGTGCAAGTGATGTGGCGCTATCAGGAGCAACGCTCGTTTCCGCTGACTGAATCGGAATATCTAGATCATCTTGATCAAGTGACAAGCTATTTAGCGGCTTGGAATGCGATCGCGCAAGTGCAAACCTTCATTGAAACGACGCGCGAAAAGCCTCGGCTCGGAAAAGCGGTGAATATTCCGATTGATCTGGGCGATCGCGCGTCGGAATGGCTATTAGAGGAGTTTTAACGAGTTTTGCGCTCGGTCAGTTCGTTCAATCCTTCGCCAAACAAGGAGAGTCCGATCACCATCAGGGTCATGGCTAATCCCGGAAAAACGGCTGTCCACCAAATTCCGCCCGTGGAGAGCGCGTCCAAGGCTTGATTGAGGTCATGTCCCCATTCCGGCACTTCGTCCGGCAATCCCAATCCCAAAAATCCAAGTCCGCCCAGAGTTAGCACAGCATCTGCCGCGTTCAGCGTAAACAAAACTGGGACACTTTGAATCACGTTCAAAAACAGATAGCGAGAGAGAACGCGCCAGGTAGACGCCCCCATCGCTTGCGCCGCTTCGATGAACAGTTCTGTTTTGACGCTGACCGTTTGATTACGAACGACCCGATAGTACTGAGGAACATAGGCAATGCTGAGCGCGATCGCGGCATTGAAAACCCCTCGCCCGACTACAAACGCCAGCGTCACCGACAGCAGTAGTCCCGGTAGCGTGTAAATCGTATCCATAAAGAAAATTAGAATCCGGTCGAGCTTGCCGCCCAGATAGCCGCTGAGCATCCCTAGCGGAACGCCAATGATCAGACTGAGTCCTGTTGCCAACAAGACGACCTGAAGCGCTGCTTGCGTGCCAAACAGTGTGCGAGAGAAGACATCGTAACCGAGACTGCTGGTGCCAAACCAATGAGCCAGAGAAGGCGCTTGGTGAGGCGGATTGTCAAGAAATTCGGTAGGATTTTGCAGCCATCCGATCGCTTGAAACAGGGGAGCGAGAAGCGCGATCGCAATAAACGCGATCGTGATCGCCGCGCCAATTCGCATCATTTGGCGCGAGAGCGACGGGCGTTCGACACCACGAGACAACCGGGGCAGACGAATCGAAGTCATAAGACAAGGCAAACAGTTCGCTCATCATCATAAATCCTGGTTTGCAACCCATCAAAAAATAGCGGATGAGTACCTCAAGTCTACTCATCCGCTATCCGTTATTTAATCTATTGCCCTTACAAATGGCTTTGGATCAACTCGCGATACTGACTCTTTTGCTTCACTCCTTTGACTTCCGCAACCTTATCTTTGTGCTTAAAGAACTGGATCGTCGGAGTTCCCGAAATGCCTGCTGATTCTGCAATATCCGGATCTTCCTCAATGTCAATCTCGACAAAGTGAATCTTGCCGTCAAACTCATCCACTACTTTGTTAAGAATTGGCTTCAGCGTGTGGCATGGGCCGCAACTCGGAGAGACATACTTAACTATGATCAAGCGATCGCTTTCATGGTAGAGCTTGCGCAAGGCGTAACCGCCCACATGCTTCGTTTGTTCTGGATCGACTTCTGTAGAGAACTCTTCTGCCTTGTGAGCTGTCTTCTCTTCGTTCGCCGCTTCCGCTTGAGTTTGGTGGAACTCTTGGGCCAAGCCATTGAACGACAACCAGCGCTCTGCCAACATCGCCGCCATACACCCTGTGCCGGCCGCCGTGATCGCTTGACGGAATTCGTGATCCTGTACGTCGCCTGCTGCGAAGACGCCTTCGATATTGGTCTCAACTGATCCGGGCTTGGTGACGATGTAACCTACGTCATCTAGCTCAAGCTGACCTTTGAACAGAGACGTATTTGGCGTGTGCCCGATCGCATAGAACAACCCTTTCGCCTCGATCACGCTCTCTTCGCCAGTCTGACGATTTCTAACTTTCACACCTGTCATGTGTTCAGTACCGCCAACCACATCAACAGCTTCGGTGTTCCGGTGAACCGTGATCTTTGGATTGTTTAAGACGCGATCTTGCATCGCTTTACTGGCACGCAGTTTGTCACCTCGGATGAGCATATTGACGCGATCGCCGTACTTGGTGAGATACAGCGCTTCTTCTGCTGCTGTGTCGCCACCACCAATAATCACCAACGGCGCACCCCGGAAGAGTGGCGTTGCACCGTCGCAAATTGCGCAAGCAGAAATGCCTCGGCTCCAGAAGTTGGCTTCATCGGGCAATCCGAGTCGCTTGGCAGTTGCACCTGTGGCAATCACGACGCTGTGTGCCTTGACTTCGCGATCGTCTGACCGAATCGTAAACGGACGTTGGCTAAAATCGACAAAGGTCACATCTTCGGTATAAAGCTCGGCTCCCCACCGTTCTGCCTGAGCCTTCATTTGATCCATCAGTTGCGGTCCAGTGATGCCTTGAGGAAAGCCTGGAAAGTTCTCAACCTCAGTTGTCGTCATTAGCTGACCGCCCGGAAGCCCTCCTGCCTGAAAGCCTTCAAATACCACAGGCTTCAAATTTGCACGCGCTGCATAAATTGCCGCCGTGTAGCCCGCCGGACCAGAACCAATGATTACTAAATTTTCTACGGTTGAATTCTCCATAAGACTTATATGAACTCATAACGACTACGAGTAGTATAGCGCAAGGAGCACGATCAATGCAAAATGTTAAGGTCCTATGATTCGACTTAGGTCTACAAGGGGCGAGTCACGATGAATGAGAACGCCGATTTTGATTAGGAGACTGATTTAGGAAGCAAGCTTTTAATCTGCTCTAGCACTTTGTCTTGTTCTTTTCTGAGGATCTCTAGCTGCTGGACAGCTTCTAGAAGCTGCTGCTGCGGGTCGGGCTGTCGGCGTTGCGCTGCAAACAAGGATTTGATCATCCGGGGGCTTTTTCTAAAGAGCCACTGACTCAATTTGATCGGGGTTTGTAAGAGCGAGAGCCACAGATTTTCGGTCAGACGCCCGATCGCACCCAGCAACCCAAACATCAGCACGATGATCAACCCCACGAGTCCCAGTGCCCAGACCGGATGATGCAGCATCCAAGCCGCGATCGGATGAACGTCTAACCAATTTTGGAGGGCAGAGGTAGCAGCAATCTGAGAGCGAGTGACAACGGCATTACTCAGTTGTTCTACAGCTTGGCTAGGAATGCCAAGCGCATTGATGGCTTCTCCTCGAAGGGTTTGTAAGCCCTGTGAAAGATTGTCTAGTTGATTCATAAATCCATTCGCCCAGAATCACTTTAGATTTCTATGCTAAATCTGAGGTGAATGAGAGTTCCAAATGAAACAAAAGTAATTTAACGAAATGAAGTAGAGCCTTAATTTTCTAAACGATCGCGCAAATCCGGAAGTTTCTTTTTAGGCAGCGTAGCACTCATTAGAACATCCTGAATTTCGTCAACCGCCGTGAAAAATCTTCTAGTTTTGTTACCTCTTGGCTTTTCATTTCTAGCTACATTGCCTGCGATCGCAGGATCACTTCCTGAAAAATCTGTGCCGTGTTATTTCTTCAGAGGTGACCGAGTAGAACTTAAGCAGACCTGCACTCATGTGGCGGGCTGGGGAACGGGTGCAGGAGGGGCAGCGCTCACTTGGCAAGATAGAGTCGTCACGCGTCTAGCGTGGGAGAACGATGAGCTTTCGCTAGATGGCAACAAAGCATTTAGTTATGCCCGCGATCGTAAAACACTGAGGCGGTTGCCATCGGATGAAGCAAAGCGACTTCGAGACAACGGAGCATCTGCTTTGTCGTGCTGGCAAACTTACAAATATGGCAATTCAGTCTGTTGGATCAGATAGCACTTAATGGAGAGATTTACGAGTTGCCAAACTTTTGTTTTGCCTGGTCGTAAATCTCGACAGTGATTTGGCTAGCTCCGGTTTCTTGAGCAAACTTCTCAATTTTTTTACGTGCCGCCGGACGGACAAAAAACGGAATTTCTTTTAGTTTTGCTTCTGCTTCAGGTGTCCACTCGATTGATCCGCTCATAAGTATTCTCACGTCTTGTTAGGTTTAGTTTACCAGCGTAGATCCGTGAGTGGAATAATTACGATTGCTACGCAAGCTCCGAAGGATCACAGTCTTCTTTGAGCTGTCACTGCGATCGCTAACGTTAGTGCGATCACGGCTTTTCTTCAAAAATAATCACTTCAAAACAGCATCAAAACTCCCAGATTCGATGCTTCGTTTAATGTTTTAATGTCCTCGAGGTGCGATCGCAGAATCGCTTCAATCGCTCTCGAACAATTCCCGCGACGAATCTATACAACTTTTGGTGGAAAGCCGCGCACCAAACTCAACTCATTAAAATCAGCATCTCTAGTTACAATCATGAACTCGTTCTATTGGGCGTAAGTCCATAGAATGTCATCGTTGCCTTGGTCAAGCCCAACTTGATAGACATGCTTTGAACCTGGATACAAATCTGCAAGCTGATGCACTAATAGAGGCGATAGATTTTGATCAAACAAAAGCCTCATGACTGGACAATTAGCGTTTGCCGTTCTCGTTCAGCAGCGTAGCTCAAGCAAGCCAAGATATCGTCTTGAGTCAAATAAGGAAAGTCTTCTAGTATCTCCTGATATGTCATGCCTGAAGCAAGGTAGGACAGCACATCATATACGGTCATTCGCATTCCTCGAATGCAAGGTTTGCCCCCGCGCTTACCTGGCTCGATCGTGATAATTCCTTGGTAATTCATGGGACTCTGGATATTTTCGGGCATAGGGAGAAGCTAGGAACACTTCTCCATGATAATCATGCTTCAAGTTGAGATTTGATTTGTGAATAAGCGTGTTTCAAGTTGAGGCTTGTTTGGTATTTTTATGGATTGCAAATTTTAGAGCAAGCTTCAGAAGTCATCATTAGTTGATTGCAACGCGAGATGCCGCAGTCGCAGCTATGCCGAAGAACCTCTCAAAGTTCTAAATCGCTTAACACCCGACTACGCCTACACGATCGTCTTCGATCCAGTCCACGAGTAGCCAAGTTCGGAAAGCAAAACCTGCAAAAAAAAATTAGATGTGCAAAAGTTGTATGTAGCTACCGTGAATTGTCACAGTGGCTGCTTTTCGTACTTTCGCGGATTCAGCACAATAAAAATTAATCTAACGTTTATTAGAAGATCCGTAACCTCCCTATCGCCAAACGCCCTATGAACAGTTCCTTCTTACAACGTCTCCACAGTCCCGATCGTCCCGTCATCGTGTTTGATGGCGCAATGGGAACCAACATTCAGTCGCAAAACCTAACGGCGGATGACTTTGGCGGCGCAGAGTACGAAGGCTGTAATGAATATTTGATTCATACCAAACCGGACGCGATCGCAAAAGTTCACCGGGACTTTTTAGCAGCAGGCGCAGATGTCATCGAAACTGACACGTTTGGCAGCAGTCCGTTGGTCTTAGCAGAATACGGCTTGCAGGACATGGCCTATGACCTCAGCAAACGCGCTGCCGAACTTGCCAAGAAATGTACGGCTGAATTCTCAACGCCAGAGAAGCCCCGGTTTGTAGCAGGTTCCATCGGTCCTGGAACCAAGCTTCCGACCCTAGGACACATCACCTATGACAGCCTCAAAGACGCTTTCACCATTCAGGCAGAAGGTTTGTTTGATGGAGGCGTCGATCTCTTCATCATTGAAACCTGTCAAGATGTTCTGCAAATCAAAGCGGCGCTGAATGCGGTGGAAGCGGTATTCGAGAAGAAGGGTGAGCGGCGTCCGCTCATGGTATCCGTGACGATGGAAGTCCAGGGCACGATGCTAGTCGGAACCGACATTAGCGGTGTATTGGCGATTCTGGAGCCATACCCGATCGATATTTTGGGTCTGAACTGTGCGACAGGCCCCGATCGCATGGCAGAACACATCAAATATCTCACCGACAATGCGCCATTTGTGGTTTCCTGCATTCCTAACGCAGGCTTGCCCGAAAACGTTGGCGGTCATGCGCACTACAAACTCACTGCCACCGAGCTTCAAATGGCATTACATAAGTTTGTCGAAGATTGGGGCGTCCAGGTAATCGGGGGATGCTGCGGGACTCGTCCATCGCATATTCAAGCGTTGGCAGAGCTTGCCAGCACGATGAAGCCAAAGGAACGACCAATTCGCGCAAAAGTTGCCACAGCAGATCCAACAATAATTCGCCCTCCGCTAGGCTACACGCCTTCTGCTGCTTCGATTTACACCGCACAACCCTATGAGCAAGATAACTCGTTTCTAATTGTGGGCGAGCGGTTGAATGCAAGTGGCTCCAAGAAAGTGAGAGAACTTCTGAACGTGGATGATTGGGATGGGCTGATTGCGATCGCCAAATCTCAAGTCAAAGAAGGCGCTCACGTGCTGGATGTCAACGTCGATTATGTCGGGCGTGACGGCGAACGCGATATGAAAGAACTGGTATCGCGGCTTGTTACCAACATTACGCTGCCACTCATGCTTGACTCGACCGAGTGGACAAAAATGGAAGCGGGTTTGAAAGTTGCAGGCGGCAAATGCATCCTCAACTCGACGAATTACGAGGACGGCGACGAGCGTTTCTTCAAAGTGTTGGAACTTGCCAAAGAATATGGCGCAGGCATCGTTGTTGGGACAATCGATGAAGAGGGCATGGCGCGAACGGCCCAGAGGAAATTCCAGATTGCCCAACGAGCCTATCGCGATGCTCTAGAGTATGGCATTCCGCCTCACGAAATTTTCTTTGACACATTAGCGCTGCCGATTTCTACGGGAATTGAGGAAGACCGCGAGAACGCCAAGGCAACGATCGAATCGATCAAAATGATTCGTGAAAGCTTGCCCGGAGTGCATTTTATGTTGGGCGTCTCCAACGTTTCTTTTGGTCTCAGTCCCGCCGCCCGCATTACGCTGAACTCGATGTTTCTCCACGAAGCAACGTTAGTCGGAATGGATGGCGCGATCGTATCTGCCGCTAAAATCTTGCCGCTCTCAAAAATTGATCCGCAACACCAAAAAGTGTGTACGGACTTGATCTACGATCGTCGCGAATTTGACGGCGATATTTGCGTTTACGATCCGTTGACAGAACTGACAAAACTGTTTGAAGGAGTTAGCGCAAAGGATGCTCGCTCCAGCAGTTCTCTCGCTGATTTACCCGTTGAAGAACGCCTGAAGCAACACATTATCGATGGCGAACGCATTGGCCTAGAAGATGCGTTGAAGATTGCGTTGGAACAATATCCACCTCTAACCATCATCAATACGTTTTTGCTCGACGGCATGAAGGTTGTGGGCGAACTGTTTGGTTCAGGGCAAATGCAATTGCCGTTTGTGCTGCAGTCAGCAGAAACCATGAAGTCTGCGGTTGCCTTTCTCGAACCGCTCATGGAGAAGACAGAAGGGAGTGATAGCGGTAAAGGTAAGTTTTTGATCGCGACTGTTAAAGGCGATGTTCACGATATTGGTAAGAATTTGGTTGACATTATTCTCACCAATAATGGATACAAAGTCATTAACTTAGGTATCAAACAACCTGTTGATAAAATCATTGATGCTTACAACGAGCATCAGCCTGATTGCATTGCCATGAGTGGATTACTCGTGAAATCTACAGCATTCATGAAGGAGAACCTGGAGATTTTTAATGAGCGTGGAATTTCGGTTCCCGTGATTTTGGGAGGCGCAGCGCTTACTCCTAAATTTGTTTACGAAGATTGCCAAAATGCTTACGAAGGGCAAGTGATTTATGGCAGAGATGCGTTTGCAGATTTGACCTTTATGGATCGCCTTATGCCCGCCAAATCAGACGGCAAGTGGAAAGATCAAGAAGGATTTTTAGAAGGCTACGCGAAGTATAACCAGAAAGGACGGAACGCGATCGCAGAAGCAGAACGTCAACTAAATGGCGATGCTCCTGAAGAGAAACCGTCTGAACCGGAAGTCGTTGACACACGCCGTTCGGAAGCGGTTGAGGTCAACATCGATCGTCCTACTCCGCCCTTCTGGGGAACCAAAATTCTCACCCCCGAAGACCTTTCTCTGGAGGAACTCTTCTGGTATCTCGATCTGCAAGCCCTAATTGCTGGACAGTGGCAGTTCCGCAAACCAAAAGAGCAATCTCGCGAAGACTATGATGCGTTCCTTGCTGAAAAGGTATACCCAGTTCTGGAGCGTTGGAAGAACCGAATTCAATCTGAAGCGCTATTACATCCGCAGCTCATTTATGGCTATTTCCCTTGCGTTGCAGAAGGTAACTCTGTTCACGTTTACGATCCGGTTGTCATCGAGAACGGTCTGACGCCAAAAACGGCTACTCCGGTGGTAACATGGAACTTCCCACGTCAGAAATCGATGCGTCGCTTGTGCATTGCCGACTTCTTCCGCCCGATTGAGCAAAACCAATTTGATGTGTTCCCCATGCAAGCGGTGACGATGGGACATATCGCGACAGAAGTCGCTCAAGAGTTATTTAAAGCGAATAACTACACAGAGTACCTCTACTTCCACGGGATGGCGGTACAAATGGCGGAAGCCCTAGCCGAGTGGTCTCACGCCCGGATTCGTCGCGAGTTGGGCTTTGGCGACCAAGAACCTGATAATATTCGCGATATGCTAGCGCAGCGCTATCAAGGGTCGCGCTATAGCTTTGGCTATCCGGCGTGTCCGACGGTTAGCGATCAGTTCAAGCAGTTGGAGTTGCTTGAAACAGAGCGGATTGGAATGACGATGGACGAGAGTGAACAGCTTCATCCAGAACAATCGACAACGGCACTGATTGTTTATCACTCAGTTGCAAAATACTTTAGCGCTTAAGTTAACCTTCACTAAAATGAGAGAGTGAACACAAGTGGAGAATGAAGACTGTGTTCACTCTCCTACCAACAGGCTTCATTATGGTTTCAGCTAATGCAACAACATTGAGTTATGAGGCATTTGTCGCCCAATATTTTGACGGCGGTTCTGCTGAGGAGCAGAGTTACCGCTACGAGTTGATTGATGGAGAGCTAATCGATTTGGAATCGACGGGACTTCATGAACAAGTCACAGGACTGATCAACCGTAAACTGAATGTCGCGATCGATCGCTCAACCCTGAATTGGTTCATCCCAATGAAGTGCTTGATTAAATCTCTTGCCCAGAATTCAGCATTTCGACCGGATGTTGTGGTTTTAGATCAATCGGCCTTAGTCAACGAACCGCTCTGGAGGAATGAACCTGTCATTACGCTGGGAAGTTCCGTCAAGCTGGTTGTTGAGGTTGTTAGCACCAACTGGCAAAATGATTATGCTCGAAAAGTTGAGGATTACGAAGCACTAGGAATTTTGGAGTACTGGATTGTTGATTATTTGGGTCTTGGTGGTAAACGCTATATTGGTTCGCCAAAGCAACCCGTGATTACGATTAATCATTTAATAAATGGCGTTTACCAGGGGCAGCAGTTTCGAGGAACAGAGCGCTTACTCTCCTCTGTGTTTCCAGAGTTGAATCTTCTAGCAGATCACGTCTTTGCAGTGGGACGTTGAGCAGCTTGGATTCAAGACATCTGTTTCCACTCCTCAGCAAGCAGACTGTAGGTAACGAGATCGAGATAGCGATCGCGCGCCCAAACCGATTGTCGTGCAATTCCCTCTTGCACAAAACCCAACCGCTCTGCGATCGCGCGACTTCGATGATTTTCGACTGCCGCCTGAATCACCAAACGGTTTAGCTTCAGCTCCTCAAATGCATACGCCATCATGCAGCGACAGGATTTCGTCATCACTCCCTTACCCTGATGATTGGGCGACAGCCAGTAACCAATTTCGCCCCAGCGATTCATTTTGTCAATGGTTAAGCCAATGCTGCCGATTACAGTATCGTCAAACCAAATTCCACACGCAAGTCCCTTTGCCTCAGCTAAAAGCTGGAGGGATAATTCAATAAACTTGCGCGTATCCTCTGAAGATTGACTATTATCAACCCAAGGCATCCACGTTTGAAGATGCTGGCGATTTTGATCGATGACTGCAAATAGCGCTTCGCTATGATGGGGCTGAAGCAGCTTTAGAACAACGCCTTGATCGACTGGGCAACTGAACATACTAATCCTGACTTATGTATCCTTACGTATTTTAACTAGAAGGTTCCTCAGGCTCAGGCGCTTCAGTCGGTTCTTCGAGCGTCTCTAGCACAAATCGGCGGGCTAAACGATTGTAGGTTCCGGCTCCCACAAACTGCGGGTATTTGTGCGATCGCGTGTACACCCAAACTACATTCCGGTCTTCAACAATGCGAATTTCCTGAAACCATTTGCAGTTGGGGATTAGTGCTTTTGCAGCATTGAGAGCGTCAGTCCACCGTTCAAACTCTTGGCGAACGTCGCGGCTAATCACTTGAAACATGTCGATTCGTCTATCAGTTCACCCTTCTAGAATAGCGAGATGCGGTTCCGTCTGAATAGCGTTTGGCACTAATCGAGCCTAACGAGCGGCATCAACAGGCTCATCATCAGTATCGCAACAGCAATTAAGATCAGCAGTTTCAGTGAGGGCAAGTTAATTTCGATCGCAAAGCGATGAAGTTTGAAAGGAACTAAGTTCAAAGATTGCACCCACTGTAATAACCAAATGTAATAACCAAATTGGCAACGGATTTGGTAGCAGATGTAACAGATGATTCAATTCATCCGCTGCATCCGTTATCAAATCTGTTGCTAACACAGTGATTAAGACAAAATGGAATTAAGGCCAAGATGACTCTTGCATCGGAATCACCATTACTTCGGGAATTACCGTTTCGGGAGGCTGAGTCAAAATGTAGCGAATGGTATCTGCAACATTTTTAGGATCTTGAAGCTTCTCTAACGGGGTATCGGGAAAACGATCTAAAATAAACGGCGTTTGCATACCGCCTGCAATCACAGCTGTTACCTTAACCTTGTGAGGACGCGCCTCGACGTGCAGAGCGTGGCTAAATCCAACCAGTCCCCATTTACTGGCGTGATAGGCGCTAGCATTCGCCCACGTCCGTTTTGAAGCCGTCGAAGCGACATTCACAATGTGCCCGGTTTGTCGTTCTTTCATGTGAGGAATGACTGCTTTTGAAAGAATAAACGGCGCACGTAAGTTGACCGATAAAACACGATCCCAGTCATCAATGCCGAGTTCTTCAATCGGAACCGTGAGGTCAGTTCCAGCATTGTTAATGAGAATGTCTAGATGACCGTATTGTTCAATGGCTTGTGCAACACTGGATAGAATTTGGTCTTCATCTCTAACATCTAAGCGAAGCGCGATCGCTTTACCCCCTTCAGACCCAATTTCTGAAGCAACTTTTTCCGCTAGTTCTTCGCGCATATCTGCCACTAAAACAATGACTCCAGCGGCTGCCAAAGCCCGACAAATGGCTTCCCCTAAGCCCTGAGCGCCCCCCGTTACCAGCGCAACTTTTCCAGCTAAATCAGTCATAACTCACTCCTATTAGTAATTCACGGTAAGCGGAAGTTTAAGCTTCCGCGTTCTGCGGTTTCCAGTTGAGCGCTGTCCTTTCGTCTCTTGACGCTCTTGGGTCAAGGATTCTGTTTGTCCTGCCATGATCCATGCTTCGACCAGTTCACAGAGCAGATGAATGACAACCATCTGCACTTCCTGGACGTGTTGGGCATCGGTGGCCGGAACAACAATCGACAGATCGCAGCGCGATCGCGCCGTACCGCCATCGCCGCCCAAGATGCCAAGACAGCGAATGTTGCGATCGCGCGCTACCTCAAAGGCTCGAATCAAATTCTTCGATCGTCCGCTGGTGCTAATTCCAATCAGCACATCGGGCGGTTGGGCTAAGGCTTCGACTTGACGGGCAAACACTTGGTCGAACCCGACATCGTTTGACCAAGCCGTGAGGATAGCGCTGTCTGCGGTGAGCGCGATCGCAGGTAGTCCCGGACGATTTTCGAGCTTGAATCGCCCGACAAACTCAGCCGCGCAGTGTTGAGCATCTGCCGCGCTGCCTCCATTGCCGCAGATTAAAACCTTGCCGCCTTGAGCAAAACAATCTTTCACTAGCGTTGCCGCTTCAATAATTTCAGATTGTAATGAGTGTTGTGCGGTGTGCAACGAGTCTATAGCTTTGGTGAATCCCTGATCAATCACTGTAAGGGCATCTTGTGTGGGTGCGCTACTAATTAAAACAGATCGATACAGCGTTGCAATGGCATCCGTTACACGTTGCCAGGTGAAATGCTCCTTTGCTCGTGTAACGGCTTGACGACTTAACGTGGCTAACAGGTTCGGATGATCGTAGAGATGAGTGAGACGGTGCGCGATCGCGTCGGGTTGATTGGGCGGCACTAAATATCCGGTTTCGCCATCCACCACTGAGAATTTGATTCCACCGACGTTCGAGCCGATCACAGGCGTTCCACACGCCATCGCTTCGAGGGGCGTAATCCCAAACGGCTCGTACCAAGGCGTCGTGATGAATACATCTGCCGCGCTGTAGTAATAGCGGAGGACTTCTCGCCCTTTTCGTCCCACAAACTGAACGCGATCGCGAATTCCACGGTGATCCGCGATTGCTGCTAATCGGTTGACCTCTTTCGCAATTCTTGGATCAGCATCATGTTCCTCGCCGCCAACCACGATTAATCGGGCTGGAGTCGATGATGTTTGACAAAATTGAGCAAACCCCCCGATCGCTGTATCAACCCCTTTGCGAGGAACCATCCGACCCAGTTGCAGCACAATTCGTTCATCGGGCAGAATGCCCAACGCCGCGCGAGCTAGGGCTTTGTCAAGACACCAAAACTCCGTCGGATCGAAACCGCAGGGAATAATCGTAATTTTGTGGGGATCAGCATTGTAAAGCTGAATCAGATCCGCTTCATCCTGTGGGCATTCGGCAATGATGCGATCGGCGGCTTGCACGAGTTGATCTTCAATCTCAAATCGCTCATCGGGAAAGTCATCGGCAGTTCCTTGATGAAATCGACGGACTCGCCCTAACGCATGAAAGGTAATGACAAAAGGAATGTTTAATTTACGCTTAATCTCAGCAGCAACCAATCCCGACATCCAAAAATTTGCATGGATCAGATCATAGTGAACTGATTGACAGAATTTAAGGACGTACTTCGTAAAGGTTGCCATGTAGGGCAACAAATCTTCTTTGCGAACTTCGGTTGCGGGCCCTGCTGGAACATGAATCAGTCGAACGCCTTCAATCCACTGCGCCACCTCTGGCAGCAGGGCGCGATCGCAGCGTGTAAAAATATCAACTTCGTACCCTCGCTGGGCTAAATGCTTAGCAATTTGACCCACGTACACATTTTGTCCGCCGCTATCGACGCCGCCAAGCACGCCAAAGGGTGATGCGTGTTCACTAATGAGAGCAATGCGTTTCATCAGATCTTGCCTCCTACGAGAGCGGTAGAATAAGGACTCGGCGTATCCGTAACGCAGGCAAACGCCGCATTCCAATCGCGGGTAAAACGCTCGATATGAAACCGTTCTTGAGCAGTGCGACGAGCGCCCTGACTGAGATGCGCCGCTTCTTTCGGATTGTTGATTAGCGATCGCATTGCTTCAATTAAGCGATCGACATTCGTATCGACGTAGCCTGACACTCCATTTTCAATCACTGTTGCTAATTCTGTTGTCGCCAATCCCACAATTGGCATTCCGAGCATCATCGCTTCACAAATGGCGAGTCCTAAACTGGTATAGCGAATTGGATTGAAAAAGAATCGATACTGCACCATAAATTGAGGTAACGCTTCGTGTGAGATCTCACCTAATCCATTCAGCGTTTCCGACTGCATTCCAACTAAATCTAACGGAACGTGCGATCGCACCTGCTCAAACACATCCGCTCCTAGTCGCCGCCCACGAGATTTTAGCCCGTTTACCACAACAACACCGCGATCTAGATCGCCCGAATAATGAACCTGCTCTGGAACAATCACACCATGCTCGATTACACGGGTTGGCGTTTGTCCACTATTCCACATCAATTGATTAAAGTGAGTCACATGGACTAATAGAACGTTGGGATCATTAACAATGTGATCTGTGTCGGTCGGGCGATCGCGAGGCGGATCGTGTTCTAAATAGATGCGTGGTAACTGACGCTGCTGCTCTGAAAGAATCTCGTATTGATCCGTGAGATAGTTCTTCTGCGACTGAAATAGAATGCAGTCAAACTCCAAATTTTGAACGTCTTCAGCAGACACATTATGCACATTATCGCCCCAAGCAAAGCCGCCCAATTTCCCACCATAGCCTTCAGGATAACCAGGCTTAACGGGTAAGAAAAACTGATGGGGCGACTGCACCAAATAGTAGAGATAACTCCCATGAACATGCCAAGTCAGAATCCTCAGGGGCTTCATGAATTAAGAGTTCCTATAGTAGCGAGTTTGCACAACTAATTGAAGGTTGAGAACTTTCTCTATTGAGAACTTCCTCCATTGCAGAGAAATAAATCGTCTCAAATCAAGTGCGTTAATAAGTAAGTTTGATCTATATTTATCGTGCAAAATTTAGCTGCAAATTGCATTGGGCATTTGCCTAACATGTCGCGATTTTATGGATTCTAGGTTTGTGCATTTGCCCAATGAGTCATAATCAGGCGAGAGTGATCGCAGCAACAAGGCCAAGCGAATTTGAATTGCAGCATCAAATTGGCGAGGATTCAGCCCTGTGAGGGATGTAATTTTATCAAGTCGATAACTTAGGGTATTGCGATGGATTGAAAGCCGACTGGCGGTAGAAGATGGATAACAGTTTTCATCGAAAAAGATGCGTAGCGTGTCGATCAATTCAGGATCTTGATCTAAGGGACTTAAAAGATGTTTTGCTAAATCAATTTTTGTCGCTTCGTCTGCAATTCCAACAAAGGCAGCAACGCCCAAATCATCTAAACAATAAACCTGATTTTGGCCCGAGAAATGATGCCCTAGTGATAACGCCGCCCGCGCATCCTGATACGATCGCGCCAATCCCCGAATACCGGGATGATATCGCCCGATGCCAACACTCAAATTAGCACTTGTGTCAGAGCGGAGCCGCTCTAACAGCGCCGAACTAGCCCGCTTCAGAGCCGCAAGGTTTGCCCAAGATGGGTTTCCGGTCAAATCTTTCTGGTCTGTCCACGCCTCTAAATCCTGAGTGCTACTTGCTTTCAAGACGGCTATTTCACTACCTCCAATGTAAGCACAAATGGTATCGCTCGGTAGGTGAAAGAAATTTACAATGCTACCGATAATGAATTGAACACGCTGTTGAGCCTGAAAATCCAATGTTTGTGGAGTATCGGAGGGAGAGGGTAGAAGATAATCGGCAGCATCGATCAGAATCACGGCTCGCGGACGCGAAAAGTCGAGTCCTAAAATCTGCGCCTCTCGCAGAACTTCCGTTTCTTCCTGACAGGAGCTTCTCAACAAATCATGAATAAATTTGTTTTTGAGGTCATGCTGATTGGGCAATCGTGCGATCGCAGTTGCTTGACTAATTACTAGCTCCACTAACACCCGTGCTAGACGAGGCGAAATTAACTCGGATGTGACCAAATTGGGAATGACGATTTCTCCCGATTGCTGATCCACGTGAAAAGGAATTCGCAAGGCAGAATGATACGAGGGTACATCGGCACACTCACGATCAGAGCAGGTCAGAATCGCCGGATCATCAATGACAAATGCTTGCACACCCAACAATTCCTGCACGCGTTGCGTCACTGCTTTTGCAACTCGCTTAAATTCTACCGATGCCACCTCCTTACTCATGCTCCTATTCCAATTGCATTGAGCAATTCAATAGGATGATCAGCCGCATCTCTTTGCTTCACCCAATCGGTTAAGACTCCTCCTCCAAACTCTTGCGACTGCCCAATCCGGATCGGAATTCCTGCGAGGTAACACACATAGGCGAATGGATGAGGAGACGTTTGACCATCAGAAAAAACAATGGCAACATCAAAATTCTCTGATCGCAGCACATCTACTAAGTCCAACGCTTTAGTCGAATCAGATAACTCCTGCTCTGACGCCGCAGGATGAATGAGAATTTCCGCAACATCCGGTAAAGCCAACGCTGTCTGACTTGCTGTAGGCGCGCAGAGTAGCACAATGTTTGCTTGGGGAGCAGCTTGCTGTAGCCGCGCGATTGGCTCTACCAAGCTCCAGATCGCAGCGCCTGGTTCTGCTACGTCACCCCTTGCCCCTGCTTGAATCACCAGAATTCTTTGTACGGTCGTCCACTCTTCATGCAACATAAATCGACTCCTGATGTAGCAGATCGCGAACTTGCTCTAACACGCATGCCACACTCACGCCGGACGGCTGCGACAGCGATCGATGCCGCGTTTGATCGAGTGGTGCCCAGCGCCGGGGATCAGACGCACTAAAGATCACGACGCTAGGAACGCTAACAGCGGCTCCTAAATGAGAAACACCCGTATCGTTGCAAATCAGCAGTTTTGCCTGACTCAGCAGTGCGGCTAACGCGCCTAAACTTGTTTGTCCGGCTAAATTCAATGCTGGAGCTTGCATTGTTTGAGCGATCGCACTCGCTAATTCTCGCTCCGCCGCTGATCCCGTTAACACTACTGAATATCCCAGTTGTGCGATGGCATCCCCCACTGCCGCAAACTGCGATCCCTGCCAGCATCGAGACGGCACACTCGCGCCTGCGTGGATACAGACATAGTTGTCGCGCAACTCGTACTTTGCTTCGATCTCGGTGAGCGCCGCGCGATCGCAGGGCTTGAGTGGAAACTCAAGCCTCTCGTCTGAAGCAGGAATGCCTAAGAATTCGAGAAGGCGCAAATATCGGCGAATTTCTGACTCAGATTCTTCGTAAGGCAAAAAGAACGCTGGATCAGGACACAAGTGCCCCATTAAGTAAAATCCGGCGGATTGTGCGGCTCCTAACTCCAAAGTGAGTGAATTTGTGATCACACCGCTTCCATGCATTTGGAGGGCTAAATCGAACGGTTGTGATTCGCCTTGCAACGCTCTGCCGGAGCGCATCTCTGCTAAAAATTTCTCTAGCCGTTCAGCATCTACCTCTTGCTCTGGCAGTCCGGGATACCCTGGAAGCTCGACAAACTCATCAATATATGCTTCAAACCGCTCTGCCCAACTCCGCGCTACGGGTAGCCCAATCAGGGCAATGTAGGCCTGAGGAAACGCCTTTCGCAATGCCCTAAGAGCAGGGATCGCACACAAAAAATCTCCTAGTCCTGGTAATGCTCTAACAACAGCTATCCGCCGTAATTGTAGATTACAGCGCTCCAAAGCAGAACGATTCTGCTGAGCCAAAAGAAGTTGATTGTCGGTCACGCTGCTTTTATCCTTGAGTGCAATGCGCTCAATGAGAGTCATCTCTGTGCAGTTTTTCATCGCATCACAGAGTAAAAGGTCTACGCGATCGCTATCGTCCCCTTTAAGAGAGAGATTGCTGAGTTCGAGCGTAAAAATAGAAATCCCTTGTGAGAAAAAATCTCACAAGGGATTTCTAGTCCGATTAGATGTCCACAGCTAGCGCGAAATGGTTTGCTTCAGCAGTCTCATCCGCATCAAGTCTGCTGACTTAACCTACTGCTGACACCGAGAGCGCTGCTTCCTTAAGAAGCGTTGCTTTGTCCGTCTGTTCCCAAGGGAGGTCTAGATCTGGGCGTCCGAAGTGACCGTAGGCTGCGACATCCTGATAGAAACGTCCGCCTCGCTCACTAGGCACGTTTCTCAACCCAAAGGTCTGAATGATCCCAGCAGGACGCAACTCGAAATTTTCTTTGACCAATTCAAGTAAGCGCTCATCGCTGATCTTGCCTGTGCCAAAGGTTTCGATCATGATGCTGACTGGACGTGCGACCCCGATCGCATAGCTCAACTGCACTTCGCACTTATCTGCCAAGCCAGCCGCTACAATGTTCTTCGCCACATGCCGCGCGGCATAGGCTGCACTGCGATCGACTTTTGTGGGGTCTTTGCCCGAAAACGCGCCGCCTCCATGACGAGAGTAGCCGCCGTAAGTATCAATAATGATCTTTCGACCCGTTAAACCCGAATCGCCCTGAGGTCCGCCGATCACAAACTTGCCCGTTGGGTTAACCAAAAAGCGCGTGTTTTCATCAGGGTGGATGTCAAGATCAGCAAAGCAGGGTTGAACAACCAATTCCCACAGGTCTTCCTGAATCTTGGCTTGCACAGCCGCTTCATCAGAAATGTCTCCGATCGCTGCCGTGTGCTGCGTCGAAATTAAGATCGTATCGATTCCTACAGGGCGATCGTCTTCGTAGGCGATTGTCACTTGGGTTTTGCCATCGGGACGCAGATAAGGTAACTGACCGGTCTTGCGCACAGTGGTCAGCCTGCGAGAAACGCGGTGTGCTAAGCAAATCGGCAACGGCATGAATTCAGGCGTCTCGTTGCAGGCAAAGCCAAACATGATGCCTTGGTCGCCCGCTCCGATCGCATCCAAGGCTTCTTGGCTGAGCTGTTCGCGGCTTTCTTGAGCGGTGTCTACTCCTTGAGCAATGTCAGGCGATTGAGCATCTAGCGCCACCAAAACCGCGCAGCTATTGGACGAAAACCCATTTTCTGCGCCAGTGTAGCCAATTTCTGCAATCTTTTGACGTGCTAACTCAATGTAATTAACCTGCGCCTTTGAGGTGATTTCACCTGTAATCAGCACTAAACCAGTGTTGACAACCACTTCAGCCGCAACCCGACTAGCGGGATCTTGGGTGAGGAGGGCATCTAAAATGGTGTCAGAGATCTGATCGCAAATTTTATCAGGATGACCTTCAGTGACAGATTCGGAAGTGAAGAAATATCGACGGGACAAGAGCAGTCTCCTCTTTCTCGCTAAGGGTTTGTGGGACAGTCTGAATCGGTATAGTTGCGGAAATTATATCACTCAGCTTCTATGGAGAGGTGAGATCAACGGCGCGCCGCCGATTTATGCCCCTCAAGGTACATTTAGCTAAGTCAGCAGAAGTTTACGCCTGTCGAAAAAATCCGGAAACTTGGAAGTATCGGTTCGATCAGGCGTCGTATAGAGAATCCATCTATGTGTGGAATCCTAGCAATTACACGGAGGAACTGACTATTTGATGAGCTTTATCTTTATATACTCTTTAATCCGGAGTCATTCTCTACAAAGCTCTTGAAAGCTTCCCAATTCCCGCTCACGCTTTAATGATTGAGCTAAAAAAATACGCACCAAATAAAGTAGAGTTAACTCTGGTTCTGTAAAAGTGGAAAGAAATGTCCGACAGGACCTTGACCCTTGCCAATGGAGAGAGAATAGCGAAGGGCAGTCGTCACGTAGTCTTTTGCCTGTTTGGTCGCGCTCAGCAAATCCTTTCCGAGCGCAAGATTTGCCGCGATCGCAGCTGCCAGTGTGCAACCCGTTCCGTGAGTATTCGTTGTGTCTACGATTTGTGTCGTTAGGGTGTGCTGATGAACCCCGTCAAACCAAACATCTACCCCGCGCAATGCACCACTCATGCCGCCACCTTTGATTAAAACGGCTTTGCTGCCTAGCTGGTGGATGCACTCTGCGGCGAGACGCATATCGTCTAATGTTGAAATGTCTAGACCCGATAGAATTTGAGCTTCGTAGCGGTTGGGGGTCAAAATCGTCGCTAGAGGAAGCAGTTGTGCTTTCAGGGCTGCGATCGCGGCGTCATCAATTAACAGTGCGCCTGTTCGCGATACCATCACCGGATCGACGACTAAGTTTGGAATCGGATGAGAGGAGAGTTGTTGAGCGACCGCCGCAATAATTTCTTCATTGAGCAGCATTCCTGTTTTCGCTGCCTGCACACCGATATCAGTGGTCACTGCCTGCATCTGCGCTACAACAGAAGCCGCTGGAATCGCATCAACGCGGGTCACACTCACCGTATTTTGAGCCGTAATGCAAGTAATTGCACTGGTTCCATGCACTAAGTGAAAGGCGAACGTGCGTAGATCTGCCTGAATTCCTGCACCTCCACCGCTATCAGACCCTGCGATTGTGAGGGCAACCGGAATTGAAGAAAGACTAGTCGAAGTCATAGCATCGCGGTTTAAAGGTGGTCTATCCTCATCCTAGGCTGCTATGCCCATTCCTGTAAGCTAGCGACTCTTGACCGATTGGGAAAGGTTGCGCTGCCGAATCGAGCGGGTTTTAGCACGATGAATTTCTTCCTCGGCGTAGCAGATGGAGACATACTTGATGCCAGCAATAATCCAAATGGCTTTAAGTAATCGCTCCAAGTCATTGAGCAAGCGATCGACGACCCAGGGTTCTGGGCAGTGAACGATGAGAGTATCGCTTTTGAGATGCAGGCTACAAAGTCCTAGGCTTTTGGTGAAGCGTTGGCGCAAACGATAAAGTCGGAGGTCTTCAAGCAAGGCTAAGTCTTGAGTCGTTAATTGAATTTTCATAAGATAGAACTCACCGTGTGTTGCACAGATTGAACTAGATCTCCCAAGCAATCCACACTGTAGAATTCGGTATCTTTATTTATTTTGACAAAATTAAATAAGCAAATCTACGGGAACTTTACAGAACGGCTGGCTGGAATCCCTGTTTTAGTGCCCTTTCACAGATTTGATTTTCAGCAAAACTTAACAATATTACGGACATGAAGAAAGCTGTAGAAAGTTAAATTTCTACATTTAACCTACGAAGCTCTTTAGTCAACTCGCCTCATGCTATTTATGAAACAGTACTGGCGAAATTAGCATCTCCAACCGATGTTTAATGCGTGTCAAATCATCTAAGGTCTGTCTACAAGTGATAAATTTATCTACAAGTTGAGAAGTCTATCCACTAGTACAAGTTAGTGGACTAATTTACCTTTATTGCTGACCAAATGGTAGCTAAGGCAACTTCCTCGTTGGTTTTTAGCTATAGAGCAATGATACTCACAAAGGCACTGATCAAATCTGTATAAAAGCTAAAGCTTTATGCTCCTACCGCTATTCATCATTTGTAAGCTGGTGCTATCACCCACTGAGACTAAGTGGGTGAGTTAGGGAACCGCTAAGCACTCTCAATTTCCCTACTAAAGATAATAGTAAGCTCTACATGTTTGATCTACAGAATAATATGCAACAGAGATCGCTAAATTGACTTCTGCTGCCATTACCAGGAATTGTCGAACTCGCATTTCCATCAACACTTGCCCTCATCCCTACTTTGGCGAAGCACCAATCATTTCTATAATGTGACTGAGATCACAGCAACATCGCGAGTAGATCGCTGATCTCTTTTGACTCAATTTTATAAATTAACAGTATTAATTTGGAATTAATACTGTTAATTCTAATTCACATTTCACCACTTGAAGTGATGAAGTCTAAGTAATGAAGTGTATCTTCAGCTAGTTTCAGAACGGTTTGCCCATCAATAACCTATCGGATAGAACTCCACCTTGTACTATGCTCTAGGCCAGCTCGTATGATTGATGCCCCTTCCTTGAAAATCGTCCAAGTTAGCGACACCCATCTATTTGCTGAAACAGATCAGCATCTCCTCGGTTTCTCAACCCTGCGATCGCTAGAGACATTGCTTCAACACCTGCGCCAGCTTAGTCCGTTGCCTGATCTATTTCTGCTGACAGGCGACTTATCGCAAGATGGTACAGCCGCGTCGTATCAGCATCTTCAAAAACGCTTCAGTTCGCTGCAAATTCCGCTTTACTGGTTGCCTGGAAATCATGACTGTCTGGAGAACATGGAGCGATCACTAACGCACCCTCTATTTCGTGCAGACAAATCGTTTCAGGCGGGCGGATGGCAGTTCATTTTGCTCAATTCTCAAGATCCGGGCTGTGTTCATGGAGTGCTGTCGCCTAACAGTTTGGATTGGTTAGAGCAACAGTTGCAGCAATGCTCCAAAGTTCCAACCTTAATTTCGATGCATCATCCACCGCTAGAAGTAGAGTCTAGTTGGATCGATGGCAGCCGCTTGCAAAATGCTTCAGATTTTTTTGACCTCATCGATCGCCATCCCCAAGTAAAACTCGTGGTATTTGGACATGTTCATCAAGAGGTTCAGCGTCAACGTGGATCGGTGTTTTATTTAGGAACGCCTTCAACCTGCATTCAGTTTGAACCCAGAAGTACAGAGTTTGCCTTAGGGCATCAGGAGCCGGGATTTCGAGTGTTCAATCTATATCCGAATGGAACCTGGACAACTAGAGTGCAACGCATTCATTATGCTCATGCGCTCGATTTAGCGGCAACAGGATACTGATTTAGCAATTAAGACCTGAAGTTTAGTGAAATTGATTGCGCCTCCAATGTGAGCAGTAAGTTTGGGCGAGTGATGAATCTAGGTTAGGAACTGCAATGGTTGCAGAAATGAGAACAAGTGTAGAAATGAGAACAAAGCGTGAACTAAGGATAGGCTGTGCTAGAAACGATTAGAGATTAATCGAACGTTCAGCTAACTTTGGCAGCTAACTTTGGTATAAATTTTGGCTCAACCTTGTCATTCTCGTCTAAAATCTGCGAGGTGCTTTTACAGGTCTTATAAAGATACCTCTAGTCGTGCTCTATGAGGAGAATCGTGTATGAAACGTCTAGTTGTTTGTTGTGATGGAACTTGGCAGCAACTCTCTAGTCCCTACCCGACCAATGTCGTCAAAATTGCTCAAGCGGTCACGTCTATCGCTCAAGATGGAGTCCCGCAGGTGGTTTACTACAGCGAAGGCTTAGGGACGGGAGACTCACCCTTTGAGAAGCTAACAGGCGGTGCATTCGGCTGGGGAATTGATCAAACCATTCAAAAAGCCTACCGATTTCTCTCTCTCAACTACATGGAGGGCGACGAGATTTATCTGTTTGGGTATAGCCGAGGAGCCTACACGGTTCGGAGTTTAGCAGGGTTAATCTACTGCTCTGGATTACCCAAACGCCAGAACATACGCCACATTCCGCGAGCTTATGAGATATACCGCGATCGCGGAATTGCTCCGAGTGATCAGATCGCCAAACAGTTTCGTAGTGACTACGGCGAGAATGTCCCGATCACGCTGCTGGGCTGTTGGGATACCGTCGGTGAACTCGGCGTTCCAGATCAGATTCCGTTCCTTCCGATTGATAATTGGCTGAACGCAAAGTACAAGTTTCATGACACGCGCCTGAATCGACGGATTCAACATGCATTTCACGCTGTCGCGATTGATGAGCGTCGGAAGGTGTTTGACGTGACTCGAATGCAGCCTAGTGAGGGTGCGACGACCAACATACGGCAGGTTTGGTTTCCGGGCGTTCATGGCTGCGTTGGAGGAGGTAGCGACGCCAATCATGGATTATCAGACGGAGCGTTGCAGTGGATGATGGAAGAAACCAATCGGGTCGGGTTAGGACTAGAGTTTAACCCGACGTTGGTAAAAGGAGGCGTGAAACCCAATTATGCGATCGCGTTTGACTCTGAGATTAGTGGCATTTTCAAGCTGACCGGTACACTCCATCGGGAGTTGCTTGATCCGGGTGATCCCCTCGCGAAGTTCGATCAACACTTCTTTGACAACAACATTCACCTCAGCGCAAAGCGACGCTGGAAGCTGGCAGCGAAAACGCCTTACCGTTCAGAACCATTGATGCCGCATCAGCAGTGGTTTGATGAATTTGTTGAAGCGGTTGAGGTCGCCTCGAAGGGCTAACTTCAATCTTGCGTCAACTTCAACTCTCATGCGTTGCTAATTAAGTGCATTGTCAATTAATTAAGGCGGGTGCAAAATTTGGATTAACGGTTAAGCAAATTTGAGGTGGATGCCGAATCGTGGCTGATCTCCTACGATCTGCTTAAATCTTCTATAGGTTAGGCATGAAAAAGCTTGAAGACGCTCATCCTTGGTCGGCTGAGTACCCAGTAGAGCGACGAAAAGATTGGTACAGCGGCGCGGCAGAAGCTTACAATCGAACGCGCCCCCGTTATCCAAGAGAAATTATCGATCGCGCTGTTGAGCTGGCTCAACTTCCTCCCGCAGCTACCCTGCTTGAGATCGGCTGCGGTCCCGGAATTGCAACAGTCGAATTTGCTCAATTGGGCTTTTCAATGCTTTGTCTCGAACCCAGCAAAGAGGCTTGTCAATTTGCTGGGCAGAATTGTGCAGCGTATCCACAAGTCGAGATTCAGAACTGTATGTTTGAGGAATGGACGTTAGAGCCTGAGCGATTTAATGCTATCCTCGCTGCGTCCTCGCTGCACTGGGTTTCAGCTGAAACTCGATACTCCAAAACCGCAGCCGCATTGCAAAACAATGGGTCTCTAATCTTGCTGTGGAATTTTCCGCCCCAGCCCAGCTATGAAGTTTACCAAGCCCTAGAAGAGGTATATCAGCTTCATGCTCCGTCGCTTGCCAAGTATGAGGACAGAAAAACGCACGAATCGAATATTAGCGCGTTTGGAGAGGCTGCAATTTCATCTAGTTTGTTCAGTGAGCCAACAGTTGAACTGAGGCCCTGTGAGATCGTTTATGAGCTTGATGATTATTTAGCGCTTTTGAGTACGTTGTCGCCTTACATCGCGCTGGAGCCACAGAACCAAGCGGCTTTATTTGCGGGACTGAGGAGTGTGCTACAGCAAGAATGCGGCGAAACTATTCAGACCAAGTATTTTTCGGCAGTTCAAGTAATGAAGAAAATTTAGGCATGGGTGCGATTCCTGCGGAGCTGCGCTGAGTGCTAAACGCGTCTTCACGGTTCTACCTATTACTTAACATTTTCTTACAATAGAAGAGTCCAACGTTGCCTTCCAATATGGCGCTCCCAACTTCTCAACCTTCCAATTCTGATACTCGGCAGTCGCTCAATGTTCCATCTTGGCAAATTAAACTTCTGTATGACGGACAATGCCCCTTATGTATGCGAGAAGTCAATTTTCTAAGAAAACGAGATGCGGGTCGAGGGCGAGTAGAATTTGTTGATATTGCAGACGATGATTACACTCCTGAAGCAAATGGTGGAATCGATTTTGAAACAGCGATGGGAAGAATTCATGCCGTGCTTGCAGACGGAACAGTAGTCAAAAATGTAGAAGTTTTTCGCCGCGTTTATGACATTTTAGGAATGGGCTGGATCTATGCCGCCACTAAATTGCCCGTAATTGGCTTTATTGTGGATAAACTCTACGAGCTTTGGGCAGATTGGCGACTTCCGCTCACCCGCCGTCCGAGTCTTGCGATCGTTGTTGCTGATCGGCAGCAGCGGCTTGAATGTAAGCAAGAAGGGCGCTGTCATATCGAATAGTGTAAACGTTGTTAGTTGACACCTCTAAGTGTTGAACACATTTAACAAAAGTAGATTAAGTATTGTGATGTTTAGTGTTAAAGAAGCCATTTATTTGTTAGCGCTTCGGGTGTCAAAACTTGGTCTCTCTTTTGATTGGATAGAACTACTTAAAAAGAAATAAACAGAGTTATTTATTCCTACTGAGAGATGATCGTAAAACTGTGCTTTCCTATGCTCGAACAGAAAGCACAGTTGTATCAATTGCTGCAATTTTATACTCAACATTGCACCGAATTGACCTTTCCTTTCTGGTTAAAACTTTGTTATTCAACTCGTTTTGTTGTTTAACTCGTTTTGTGATTTAACTCATTGTCTTTAGGAGGTAGCTTATGAGCTTTTTTCAGCGAAGCCGAAGGATTTTAGCGGCTTTGGCATTGGTCCTAATTCTCACCGTTACGACAGCGTGCAGTTCTGCGGTTGCTCGTGAACCTCAAACGAAATCTCCAGTTGCTAGCAGCGATTATGGTTCGATCGCAAGAGGAAATACTGCCACAGGTCAAGACTTTGGAACCTGGGCTGTACAAACGTCTAAAGGATTATTGAAAGACGCTTATGTGCGCGATAACAACAAGTTAGGAGTTGTTATTTCACCTCAAGTTCGCCCTAGCGATGTTAAGCCTTTGACTCAATCTTTGATGCAGGGATTTCATAAGAACTTCCCGAATCAAGATCTGTCGGTATTAGTGTATGCACCTGATAAAAAATTGATTCTAACGGCTCGGTATGATACTCAATCTAAGCAAATTCAGTATCAGCAACCTAGCTAGTAATAAGTTTTAAAGCGTTTGTAGAAATTAGGAGAATAAAACAATGGCTAGTAGTGATCAGTACAAGCGCCAGATCATGAACGATCTTGCTGGCGGGAATACAGAATCTCTGCCGGATGAATCTGGTTCTTTAGAAAATTATGATAACTTTGATGACTTTGCTCAACGGTCTTCTCGGGATGAGCGGCGGAATTTGTTTAGCCGAGCGTTTCACCACAATCGCGTCTCTTCTGCGGAGATGGAACCTGAATTGCAGCGTGCGATCGCTCAAATCAAACCGAATGAGCGAGATGATGTTGCTCACGAATTTCTCAAGCAGTTCAAAAAACGGGGGCTGAGCGAGAAAGATTTAGAGCAACAACTGGGGTTATCATCACATCACGGCAGTAAGATGTCGGCAGATGATGTTGGCAAGTTAGCAGGCTTTGCTTATCACAATCATCCTGATATCTTTCATGAGGTCTTAGCCGATCAGCCTGTCCTTGTGAAGTTTCTGAGCAATCCTGTTGTGGGTGCGGCGATGGGTGCGGTCGCAGCAAAGTGGTTGGGTCGCAGATAGAATTACAGTCGTCAATCTGATGATCGCTTAAACAGCAAAGCCGCCCTCTTGATATTCAAGAGGGCGGCTTTGTCTTACTTATCTGTCGTATCGAATAGCCACTTAAACTGTCATTGCGACTTTGGGCTGCTCGCGTCTGACTTGGATTTGACCATCCTCATCCACCTCAACGATCGCCGTGTCTCCAGCTTGGATTCGACCTGCGAGGAAGGCTTCTGCAAGGCTATCTTCGAGTAGACGAGCGATCGCACGACGCAACGGACGCGCTCCGTAGCTCGGATTGTACCCTTCGGACGCGACCCGCTCTTTGAAGCGATCTCTCACCTGTAAGGTAATGCCTTGCTCTCCAATCCGTCGGGCAGCTTCTGCAATCATAAGATCTGCAATCTGCGTCACTTCGTCGCGGTTCAACTGATGGAAAACGATAGTCTCGTCAATCCGGTTGAGAAACTCTGGACGGAAGTAGTTCTTCAGTTCATCGTTCACCTGATTGCGAATCCGACTGTATGCTACCGCTTCAGACGACTCGGACGACATCTCAAAGCCCAAGCCTGCGCCTCCCTTCTCAATCACCTTCGAGCCTAAGTTCGAGGTCATGATTAGTAAGGTGTTTTTGAAGCTAACAGTTCGACCTTTGGAATCGGTCAAACGCCCGTCTTCAAGCAATTGCAGCAACATGTTAAACACATCAGGGTGAGCCTTCTCGATCTCATCGAAGAGCAGCACCGTGTACGGATTGCGGCGAACGGCTTCGGTTAGCTGACCGCCTTCGTCATAGCCAATGTAGCCAGGAGGCGAACCGATCAGCTTGGAAACGGTGTGCGACTCCATAAACTCAGACATGTCGAGACGAATCATTGCCGAGTCAGAACCAAACACCGCTTCAGCCAGCGCTTTGGCAAGCTCAGTCTTACCCACTCCAGTCGGGCCAGAGAAGATAAAGCTGGCGATCGGGCGATTCGGATTGCTTAAGCCCACTCGCGATCGCTTGATCGATCGTGCCACCGCAACCACAGCTTCATCCTGTCCGATCACGCGCTGATGCAAGCGCTGGTCTAAGTGCAGCAACATTGCAGACTCAGACTCGGTAAGCTTGCTCACCGGAACTCCTGTCCAAGACGAAACCACTTGCGCGATGTCTTCTTCGCCCACAACCGGAGTGATGCCAGAGGCGGTGGATGGAGTTTGACCACCCGAAAGCTGAGCTTCTAATGCCAGTTCTTGATCGCGGAGTTGCCCTGCTTTGTCAAAGTCTTGAGCCATCACCGCCGCTTGCTTGTCTTTCGTGACTTGCCGCAACTGCTTCTTCAAGACCTTAATCGCAGGATTGGTGTTTCTTAATCGAACCATAGAGCCTGCTTCGTCGATCAAATCGATCGCTTTGTCAGGCATGAATCGGTCGGTAATGTAGCGATCGGCCAGAATAGCGGCTGCCTCAACCGCTGCATTGCTAATCGTGAGCTGGTGATGTTGCTCGTAGCGATCGCGCAGTCCTTTCAGAATCTCGATCGTCTCTTCGACTGTGGGTTCACCCACCATTACTGGCTGGAATCGTCGCTCTAGAGCCGCATCACGCTCAATGTGCTGACGATACTCATCGAGCGTGGTCGCACCAAGACACTGAATCGCTCCGCGTGCCAATGCAGGCTTCATCAAGTTTGCTGCATCCATGCCACCTTCATTGCCGCCTGCACCAACGAGGGTATGAATCTCGTCGATCACCAGAATTACGTTGCCGGACTGCTGCACTTCTTCAAGGATGTTCTTCATGCGCTCCTCGAAGTCGCCTCGGAAGCGAGTGCCTGCCAGTAAGCTACCCATATCAAGCTGGATCACCTGCTTGTCATAGAGCAAATCGGGCACATCCTGAGCGTAAATGCGCTGGGCTAATCCTTCTGCGATCGCAGTCTTACCAACCCCTGGTTCACCTACTAACACCGGATTATTCTTCGAGCGACGACCAAGAATTTGCACCACACGCTCAATTTCTTTAGCACGGCCGACAACTGGGTCAAGCTTGCCCTCTGATGCCCTTCGAGTCAAATTCGTACCAAACTCGTCCAGCGTGGGCATCCGTTGAACGCGCTGAGCAGCAGCACTACCACCAACCACAGCAGGTTCTGAAGCTGACTGCATCATTTGAGCGTGCAGGGCGGCTAAATCTACCCCTAGCGTCGTCAACACCTTGGCTGCAACCCCTTGATTGTCTTGCGCTAATGCCGCTAATAGATGACGCGGACGCACATATTGCTCTCCTGAAAGACGAGCCGCTTGAAGCGCCTGTTCGAGAACTTGCTTACCTTTCGGCGTGAAGGGAAGTTCCGCTAGTGTCGATCCAGTCCCTCGACCTACAATCTTTTCAACTTCGGCACGGGCGATGTCGAGCGTTACACCAAATTCTTTCAGAATCGACGCCGCTACCGTATCCGTTTGTTTCAGTAATCCAAGCAAGACCGCTTCTGTACCCACAGAATTTTGCCGCAGTCGGCGTGCTTCTTCTTGGGCGTACATGACTGTAGCGATCGCTTGGTCTGTGAAGTATTCAAACATCGGGGCGTTCTCCACTATGCTATGTCTGCTGAGCAAATTGCCGAGTCAGACGAAGGAGTTCAGAGTGAGTCTCACTCGTAAACTTTTTTGTAGTTATGTATTCACTTTAATGAGTGGGAGCGGGACCAACTAGGGAGGAAAACCGTCTGAGAAAAGGGCGGAAAACGCAACCGAGAAAAGGAATGGGGTGGAAGGTAGAGAAATCTGAAGCACAGAAAAAAGTAGGTTTAATATCACCGCATTCATATAAAGAATGCTACTTAAAATTTTAGACCTATCACGTAGAAGATGGAGTCATTACAGTAGTTTGATTATCGCTTGAAAATAATAAGACCAAGCTATATACTACGACCGACAATTAGGCTTGCTCACAGTTTGTATGGCTGATCGATCAGGTTATCCACAGTTGAGCAAATCGCTAACTAAACTGGGAGACTGAACTATGAATATTATTGCTTGGGCAATTTTAGGTATCGTAGCAGGCGGGATCGCGAAGCTACTTTATCCTGGAGACCAAGGCGGCGGAATCGTTAACACCATGCTGCTTGGTGTCGTGGGTGCATTCTTGGGCGGAAGCGTTGTCACGCTTTTGGTTACAGGCACGATCGCGTTGAACACGTTACCCGGCGTTCCCGGTCTGGTTGTCGCCATTTTGAGTGCAATGGTCGCAATTTTCCTATGGGGCTTGGTCACGCACTCCGTTTAATTAATGCCATTAAATTCGATAGGGATTGGCGAAAGCCAATCCCTAAAAAAGTTTGATTCTATAATTTTCGATCGCGTCTGTGCGGCTCAGTACGAGTTATTGAGGCAAATCGTATCATGCATGAAAGGGTACGATCGCAAGAGGCAAGACCACAAGCAGCAACCACAACCAAGATCCTGAATTGGTTTCAGGAAGGGGTTCTGAGGGATCGAGCAAGGCATCGATCCGCTCAGCTAGACGGTTCTTGACAACCGCACTGCTAAATGCTGCGCACAGTTGGTCAGACTCCATTTGAGAGGCACTCACAACAGATAGCAGCGCTTCTGCCAACAGTAATGGATCACCCCGCTGTGCTGCCCACCGATCCGCACGCAATTCTCGCAGCATCAACAATTCTTGCCAAAGCGCATCAGTCTGTGGCAACCAAGCGGTTAACCGACGCAACCAGCCTAACCAAAAGAACCAGAACGTATCTCGGTAATAGGCGTGGGCTTCTTCATGTCTCAAGACAACTTCTAAATGGCCTGGCTCCAGCGTTTCTAGTAGTCCCTGGCTAATCACTAACTCCGGGTTCCAAAAGCCGATTTGAGCGACAAAGGGCGCGGACTGATCCAGCAATCGAGCGGCAGTTCCACCAAGGTCTTGTTGAGGCAACTGTTGGACGCGACGAGCCGATCGCAGGGCGTCACTGCCTAATTGAATCGCCAACACGAAACCAATTCCTAAAAAGCCGATCGCGACGCCATAGCTGCCCCAGCCTTCCCACCAGCGCACCATCTGTCCTTTCGGCCCCATCCATAAAATAGCGATCGCGCTTACTCCAACCAGCAACGGCGAAAACAAAAACGCTCCCAGCGTTCGATTCCATCGCTGGCTCCATCCATCAGCGACAGGATTCCACATCAGGCGAACGGAGAGGGCAACACTTAACGTCACGATCAACAAGACTAGATGCATTACTTCTCCTCCCTGGCTTGGCGGACGGCTTTAAGACGTTGCGCGATCGCGTCGAGTTGTTCGACGCTGGCTTGATCCAAACTATCGGCAAAGGCGGCTACAACATCGGCATTGCCCACTGCGAGAAACTGGTTTAGCTGTTCGTAGGCGTGCAAGGCTCTTGCTTCTGCCTGAGAAATTCGAGCCTTCCAGGTAAAGGAGCGATTTTGTTTGTCGCACACCAGCCATCCCTTCGCCGTCAAGCGATTGAGAACAGTTGTCACCGACGTATAGGCCAACTCGCGATCGGGATCATTCAAAATGCGATCGTGGACATCTTTCACAGTGACCGCTTCGAGTTCCCAAATAATGTTCAGAATTTCAGCCTCAAGCGGGCCGAGGGAGAGATGTTTTGGGCGGTGTTCGGGAAGAGGAGCCATAGCGATGATAAAAACAAGCTGTTTCTAGAGTAAAGGAAAGCGATTGGCGTTGCCAAGCTCCAAAGGATCGCCATAAACACGTTTTAAGAAGTTCTACAGAGTGTCGTTTGGCGAACAAAATTCAGGAGCGACAGTATAGAGAAGTCATCCGTCGATTTAACTCAAGTAATGAACCATAGAATTTTTGGCAGTGCGATTAGCGCAGTTCTTAGCATCCTAATTTCCAGTGGAGCCAAAGCCGATGAGATGCATTCTCCAAACCCCTCTCACTCTTCGACCCCTACTCATGCCCACGGTAAGCTAGAAATCCCGACAGGAAGCGCTGTTCCAGCCGTTGATTTGAAGGTTGCTCCCGACCCAATGGGAGGCTGGAATGTGCAGGTCAAGGCAGAGAATTTCAGGTTTGCTCCAGAGCAGGTCAACCAGACCAGCAGCGTGAATGAAGGTCACGCTCACCTCTACGTGAATGGGAAGAAACTGACTCGGCTGTACGGAGCTTGGTATTACTTAGACAAGCTGCCGACAGGTCCTCACAGCGTTACGGTGACGCTCAACACCAACCGTCACGAGGAGCTATTTCACAACGGCAAACGCATTGAGGCGACAGAGCGATTTATTGTTTTTCCGGCTGGTGCAGGACACTAGCGAATAGCATGTCATGATAGGTAAAATCCGTTAAAGGTGAGTGACTGACGATAGGATGACCCTCAAAAATATTGTCAAAAAAGATATTGTCAAATGGTTGCAGCAACGCCCTTGGCTTTTGTTGCCAGTGTTGGGCTTGATTCCGCTAACGGGTGCGTACGTCAATCACCGCTATCCTGAAGCGACACCCACTCCTGTCTTGGCTCCTACCTTCTCACCGTCGCCCGCTGCTGTGTCGCTGCCATCTCCGCTGCCACTTCCTCCGACGCCTCAAGCTGCGCCTCAAGCCAAAACGTCTCCTCAACCTTCCAAGAAAGCATCGTCAACTCCCGTTGATCCGTCTAAATACACCAAAGAGCAAGCCGCAATTAATGCTCGGTCAAAGGCGGCATATGCCGCATCGTCTGGAACGATAGATAGTCTGATTCAGATGCAAGTTGCGATCGCAATGGGCGTTCCTTCTGCCGCGATCGCGGCGTCTAATGGCGCAACGATCACCGATTCGCAAGGCAAAAAGCTCCAGCAACTCGCTGCTAATACGGCTTATCCGGTTGGAGCTAACGGCGATACGCTAACGGTAGGAAGCGCTCAATTACCCAGCATTGTAGTCATTGAGCCTGCCTCCGGTGGCATTCTCTATTTAGGCGACAAACCCTATCGAGGACGGTTTGTTCTCGCTGTTCAAAGTAGCCGCGTCTGGGTGGTTAACTATATTGATCTGCGGCGCTATCTCCATAGTGTGGTCGCGAGTGAAGTGTCACCGAGTTGGAATGCTCAAGCTTTGAAAGCTCAGGCAGTCGCGGCGCGATCGTATGCCTTGACCTATTATTTCAAGCCTGTGAATAGCCTCTATCAAATGGGTTCTGATGAGTACTACCAGGTTTATAGCGGCACAGAGCGAGAGGACGATCGCACGAGTCGAGCCGTTGACGAAACCGCAGGAGAATTTGTCAGTTATAAGGGCGGAATTGTGGAGTCTCTCTATGCGGCCTCTGACAGTATTGTGGTCGAGGCATTCAAAGGCAAGGGCATGAGCCAATTAGGAGCGTTGAATCTGGCAGAGCAGGGATATAGCTATCTGCAAATTTTAGCGACTTATTATCCTAAAACTGGAGTTGCCAAAATCGAGCAAGATTACGAGTAGCATCAACATCTCCTTCTCATGACGGGGCTATCGGCCCTAGAAGGTTCTACCCTAAGGAACTGCTCAGGTCTAAAGCGATTTTCTAGTCTTATATCGTACTGATTTAAGAAGGAAACGTTTATGACAGCTGCTACGGAACCAAAAGGTTCAAATAAATTTCATGCGTCATTTTGGTCAGGTCTGCTTTTAATTGTGTTCGGTGTAATAGGAATTGCTGCCCCTACTTTTTCTTCGCTAGTTGTTGAAACCTGGATTTCTTTAATTCTGTTTTCTTCAGGTGTGACAAAGATTGTTTATGCATTCCAGACCCGTGAAGAGGGTTTTATTTGGAAGCTTTTGATTGGTGCGCTTTACATTGCAACAGGTGCGTCGCTGTTTTTCCAACCGCTGACTGGCGTCCTAACGCTGACGCTATTGCTTGGTAGCTTCCTTCTTACAGAAGGAGCATTCAATATTATCTTGGCATTCCGCCTAAAATCGCAGCCTAACTGGACGTGGATTCTCGTCGATGGCCTCGTGACGCTGGGTCTTGGTGCGCTGGTTTGGCTTCAGTTTCCGTCCGATGCCCCTTGGCTACTTGGAACCTTAGTTGGCGCAAGTATTTTGTTCTCTGGTATCTCGCGATCGCTGCTTGCTCTCAAGCCGCCAACGAATACTACAGCGTCCAATCAACCGGATCAAGCCGCTTCAGCTTCATAGAAGGATAGACAGAACGCGATCTGCTTTAGCAGATATCTTTACGCGATCGCGTTCATCCCTCACACGAGATTAGCGCAGAGCATAGCTCTAAAGAAACCGCGATCGTAACTGCGATCGCGGTTTCGGTTTGATTAATCGCGATCCACGATAGCGACTACATGCGGTGATTGAATGTCAATGGGCCAGTGCCTTAAACTCTCCTAGATTTCTTAGTGAGTCAAAAGCTGACTCTGTTTTAGCGGTTTCTTGGTAATCGGGATATATCGAAATTGCGCTCTGTAAATTGCCCATCGCCTGTTCGCTATTTCCTTGCGTGGCATAACAGGTTGCTAACCCATAGAAAACTTCTGCCTCTTCTGGTTCGAGTTCGAGGGCACGACTGTAAGCTGCGATCGCATCGTCATAGCGCTCCCGTCGCTTCAACGCCTCTGCCAACATCCACCACACATCCCACCGTTCCGGTAAGGCTTCTGCCAGCTTATTGACTAACTCCAAGGCTTCGTCTTGACGATCGATCTTTTCCATAAACAAGATCTTCTCTTGCCACAGTTCCAGGTTGCCGCGATCGCTGATAATCGCTTCGTCATAGGATTCCAGCGCTTCGTCGTTCCGTCCTAGTTTTTCTAACAGCTTTGCCCGATCGAGCCATGCAACAAAGGCATCGCCCATCGTTAGCACTCGATCGACATCTGACAGGGCCTCTTCATAGCGCTCGAGGCGCTGCAAGGTAATACTCCGCGCCATCAACACCATCGGATTCGAATTCATCTCAACCGCTTTGTCCAACGATTCCAACGCTTCTTCGTGGCGATTTTGTCGCGTCAGGTGCATCCCCCGAAAGAACCAGGTTCCGGGATTGTCTGGCAGTTGCGTGACCATCTCGTCGAACCACGCTAGCGCTTCTTCAGGACGCTCGGCATCTTCCAGCGCCATCGAGATCATCAGCCACGCATCGAAATTTTTGGGTTCTAGTTTGATCACTTTTTTGAACACTGCGATCGCGGCATCGAGATCCTCTAGATCCATCAACGCCCGACCCTTGCCCATCCAAGCTTCCACATAGTTAGGTTTTAGCTTGATAGCCTTATCAAACGCCGCGATCGCTTGCTTATACTGCTTCCACCCAACAAAGGTTTCAGCTTTTTTCATCCAGCCGAGGTGCTGACCTGACTTGCTCATACTCAAACGGGAATGAACGACGTATGGTTTAGTTTACAGCGTTGAGAATGGATGAAAAATCCTGATGGAAACTGCATCTTGGTACAACGGCAGGGCAATTGCCAAAGACACGATAGAACTTTCAATAACAGATCCGGGACTGCTCTATGGTGCGACGGTGTTTACCACAATGCGCGTGTATGGCACGTTAGATCATCCCTTGACGAATTGGACAGGACACTGCGATCGCCTCAAAACAACAATTGAAACCTTCTATTGGCAGCAACCTGACTGGAGCCGACTACGCCACGGCGCAGAATGGATGATGCAGCAGTATCCCGTTCTCAGAATCACGGTGTTTCCAGACGGGCGAGAATGGATTACTGGGCGATCCTTGCCGCCCGATCTGATGCAGCGACAAGCAAATGGCGTCACGGCGTTGGTAACTCAAGATATAACGCGATCCACCGGAGCTTGGCGAAGCCAATCGCTGCCTTCTCATAAAACCGGAAACTATCTCGCACCCTGGCTTGCCAAGCAAGCGGCTGAGCGATCGAGCGCCCAAGAAGCCATTCTTACCAATCTTGCAGGCGAGTGGCTAGAAACGAGTACAGGCAATCTTTGGGGCTGGAAAGACGGGCACTGGTGGACACCACCTCTAGAGAGCGAGATTTTGCCCGGATTACTGCGATCGCGGCTCATCGCTGGGCTGAGATGGCACAATGAAGAAGTCACTGAACTCCATTGGAATGCCGCGCTTGTAGAACAATTTGATGCGATCGCCTACACGAACTGCGTGGTGGAAGTCATTCCAATTCACACCGTTCTGAGCCACGATACTACTCTGTCCTACGATGCAAGACACTTTGGAATTCAGAAATTGCGAGAAATGTTTGGGAAAGGGATGAGAGATGAAGGATGAATGTAAGAGGCTACTTCTCAGTTTTGCGTTTAAAGTCAAAAACGCCTCAAACTCTGAGGTAGACCCCTTCTTCCCTTTCTTGCATCCCTCATCCCTCCTCGCGAAGCGGGTCAAAGACTTCGCTCATCCCTCATCTGTCTCTCAGATACGTTAATATTAATTAACATAATCAAACTTTGAGACACCCCTCGTTCCCAAACCATTAGGAGGACAGACCCCGGTGAATAAACGGTGGAGAAATGCTGGGCTATATGCGCTCCTTGCGATCGTCGTCATTGCACTGGCGACCGCGTTTTTTGACAAACAGCCTCAAACGCGAGAATCTTGGCGCTACAGCCAGTTCATCCAGGAAGTGCAAAGCAATAACGTAAACAAGGTCAGTTTGAGCGCCGATCGCTCGAAGGCGCTGGTGCAGGTGCAAGACGGAAATAAAGTCGTCGTCAACCTCCCCAATGACCCCGATCTGATTAACATTCTGACTAAAAATAATGTTGATATTTCGGTCTTGCCTACAACCGATGGCAACGACTTCTGGATTCGAGCAGTAAGCAGCTTGTTCTTCCCAGTCTTATTGCTGGTGGGACTGTTCTTCTTACTTCGCCGTGCCCAGAATGGCCCGGGTAGCCAAGCGATGAACTTTGGCAAGTCCAAAGCGCGAGTGCAGATGGAGCCGCAAACCCAAGTCACCTTTAACGATGTGGCAGGCATTGACCAAGCGAAACTAGAACTTAACGAAGTTGTAGACTTCCTGAAGAACGCCGATCGCTTCACTGCCGTGGGTGCAAAAATTCCTAAAGGCGTGCTGTTGGTTGGGCCTCCTGGAACCGGAAAAACCTTGTTGGCGAAAGCCGTTGCAGGTGAAGCAGGTGTCCCCTTCTTCTCGATTTCGGGTTCTGAATTCGTTGAAATGTTTGTTGGGGTCGGAGCATCTCGGGTGCGCGACCTGTTTGAGCAAGCTAAAACTAACGCACCTTGTATCGTCTTTATCGACGAGATTGATGCAGTCGGTCGTCAGCGTGGTGCCGGTCTTGGTGGTGGTAACGATGAGCGGGAGCAAACCCTTAACCAGTTGCTCACCGAAATGGATGGTTTCGAGGGCAACACCGGAATCATTATCATTGCAGCAACCAACCGTCCTGATGTGTTAGATGCGGCGCTGCTGCGTCCGGGTCGCTTTGACCGACAAGTCGTTGTCGATCGTCCAGACTATGCAGGTCGTCTCGAAATTCTGAACGTTCATGCACGCGGCAAAACCCTTTCTAAGGACATTGACCTAGAAAGAATTGCCCGTCGTACCCCTGGCTTCACGGGTGCTGATCTCGCTAACTTGCTGAACGAAGCCGCGATTCTTGCTGCTCGTCGCAACCTCACCGAAGTCTCGATGGACGAAGTGAATGATGCGATCGATCGCGTCTTGGCTGGACCTGAGAAAAAAGATCGCGTCATGAGCGAAAAGCGCAAAGAATTAGTGGCGTACCACGAAGCAGGTCACGCTCTAGTCGGAGCGCTGATGCCAGATTACGATCCGGTACAGAAAATCAGCATCATTCCTCGTGGTCGTGCGGGAGGTTTAACCTGGTTCACGCCGAGCGAAGATCGGATGGATTCGGGCTTGTACTCTCGCTCGTATCTGCAAAACCAAATGGCGGTTGCCCTTGGTGGTCGTCTGGCTGAAGAAATCATCTACGGGGATGAAGAAGTCACAACTGGCGCGTCCAATGACCTCCAGCAGGTAGCGCGAGTGGCGCGTCAAATGGTGACTCGCTTTGGCATGAGCGATCGCTTGGGTCCTGTCGCTCTCGGTCGTCAGCAAGGCAACATGTTCTTGGGACGTGACATCGCTTCAGAGCGCGACTTCTCGGAAGAGACTGCCGCGACGATTGATGAAGAAGTGAGTACGTTAGTCGAAGAAGCCTATCGCCGTGCAAAAGCGGTTCTTATCGATAACCGTCACGTTTTAGAACAGTTAGCCGCGATGCTAATTGAGAAGGAAACGGTTGATGCAGAAGAACTGCAAGACTTGCTGGCAAACAGCGATGTGAAAATGGCATCGATCGCATAACTCGCCAATCAAATTACATCTTCGGGGGCACTCCGCAATAGGAGTGCCCCTTTTTGCATTGAGCCTTTTGAATTCTCAATTGTTGATCAAACCTCTTCCATGCCTGACATCTGCCCCAACTGAAGATGGCTTGATTGATACCTCAGAATGATGTTGCTACTACAGACCCTGAATCGTAATAGAGGAGACAACACTGTAGCTTAGTCACAGCATGAAAACAGCGTTTTTGGTTCTAGGAGGGCAACGGAGCGGCACATCTGTTACGAGCCATATTCTATCCAGATTTGGAATTGACTTTGGCTCTGACAAACACTTTATCCAAGGTGGACACAATCCAATTTTCTTTGAGCTGAATTGGGTGAACGACGGCAACAACCAATTAATTAATGCTTTAGGTCATCAATACACAGATTTCTTCTTGCCAGTGGAGAGCGACTTCGAGGGCACTCACTTTGCGGCTATTGAACGTAATCTGCATACACAAGTGATCCAAGAATGGGGCGACAAACCCCTGATCGGACTCAAGGATCCCCGCTTCTCTTTAACGTTTCCTGTTTGGCAACGAGTGCTTTCAGCAGCAGGCTACAGCCTGAACGTTGTTCTTGCGTTTAGACGTCCTTCCAGTTTTCTCAAATCCAATCAAACGCTTTTTCATAACTGGGAGGGATGGGATACGAACAGACATCTACGGTTCTGGCTACAGCTCAACTTGGCGGCAACCTACTTTACACGCAATTTTCCTGTCTACTATCTCTGCTACGAGGATCTCATGACGAATCCTGACAACGAGACAGAGAAACTAGCTCGTTGGTTCAAGCTTGATCTCAGCTCTGTCGCTCATGCCGCTGCTGCCGTTGACCGTTCTCACTATCATCATCAAGCGTGTACCGATACCAATGTGGCTCTAGTAGATAATTATTTCCAGCGTTTATGTTCGCGTACCATTTCTTCTGCCGATTACCTCAATTACCGAAGTGCAGCTCTCCTGCAACCCTCCTAATTCTTTGTGCTCAATCACCCGTTTAACCAAACAATCACCCGTTTAACTAAACAGTTGGTGTTTCAGATATGGTTTATCATCCGTCTGGTAAGTTACATACCGATCAGTTAGATCCAATCGAGTGTCATTTCACCAATCAGCACTATGGGCTGACAGTTTGGTTTACGGGCTTGAGTGGTGCAGGCAAAACGACCATTAGCCAACAGGTCAACAAAAAGCTGATTGAGCAGGGATTGAAAGTCGAACATTTAGATGGTGACTTGGTGCGCCAAACCTTGACCAAAGGATTAGGCTTTAGCCAATGCGATCGCGAGGAGAACATTCGCCGGATTGGGTTTGTTGCCCATTTATTAACCCGCAATGATGTCATTGTTCTTGTTTCGGCAATCTCTCCTTATCGGGCAACCCGGCAAGAAGTGCGGCAGCAGATTGGCGCATTTATCGAAGTATTTGTTCATGCTCCCCTAGCGGTGTGCGAGCAGCGGGATGTGAAGGGACTCTACTATCGCGCACGCGCCGGAGAACTTCAACAGTTTACGGGTATTGATGCCCCCTATGAGCCACCGTTGAATCCAGAGGTAATTTGCTCTACTACAGAGGAAACGATCGAGGAAAGTGTAGCCAAAGTGATGCACGCAATTGAGGTGAGCTTAGGTAAGAGCAAATCGCGTATTTGACATACGGATAACCCTGAAAACTCATAGATAGCCTCTAAACAGTTGGGTACAAGCGGCTTGTTCGACAGCGTTAATTAATATAGCCAGCTTTGATACTCTGCATTCACGTCTTTCATCTCCCCATACAGCCACACCATGCGATCGAGATACCACAATTTGCCAAACAACACCAAGGTATAGCCAAAAACTATAACCCAAATATTGGGTGTTGCATACTAGAGAATGAGCGATCGCATTTACTTGCCCGTTTCCAACCCTACTTGCAAGAACACTGTCCAACTGTAGGGGTAATCCCCATCATCCGAACACAGCACTACTGTGTAGTTTTTTAGCAATCGCATTGGGTGAGAAAGGCAACAGTGATCATGAAACTAATTACAGATTTCCTAATAAGTTGAAGTAGGCGTTCACGACGCGAATCACAAAGGAGCGTCTAAAATAATTTTCATCAAGAGAAGGTATTTGCTCAAGCAATTGGATTAAGATCTTCACTCCTTTATCAAAATCCCTCTGTTTGGTTGCAGATTCACAAGCAGCAGACAGGCGCTCAAATCTATCGCACTGGGACTCACCAACTCCGATACCAGCATATCGCAGGGCTAGCGTCTTGAGATTTGGGTCACTAATTTGCCCTGCAATGGACTGAACTCGTTCAAATAGTTTCAGCGCAGACCAAGCCTCCGCAAGCATCACCCGTCGCAAATCCGCTAAGTGAGAATTATCTCCTGCAAGAGCATCTTCGGCAGCAGATAGCTCTTGCAGGGTCTGAGTTTTCAAGGTGCCATCTGGCTTTTCTCGAACACTGTCTTTCTGAGCAATGACAGATAGATCCGATGCACTAAGCATTTTATCTGTCATTGCATCTGTGGTTTGAGTAGCAGCTTTATGTTCTGCTAGCTTGCCAAATGCCCTTGCAATACCACCAAGTATGACATCACGAGGAATTTGCTCTAAAAGATGGGTTGCGCTTAAAGAGACGGCGAACTGTTTTGCTTGTTCTAGAAGGGTATGGGCGTGGGTAAATTGTTTTAGCTCAATATGCTGCTTTGCAATCATTCGCAGTGCTTGCGCTTTCATGCCTACGTCTTGCTCTAAAAAGGCGTGGGCTTCAGCTTGGTTAAGTAAGTCTAAAAGTTGATCCCGTGCGATCGTTTCACTACGTCCCTTGACGGCTTCTGCTAAAGCTTCTGCTTTACTGCTGGAATAGGTCATCAGAGGGACTAACGCGATCGCTCGTTCCGGTTGATTACTAGCAAAATACGTGTTTGCCACTTCTAGTAAAAAATGATCTTTATCTTGGCTATCATCTATAACTGCAAGTATGTTGAAGATTTGTTCATGATGAGAATGCTGAACGATAGCTATATGAGCAATTGAGTCAAATAGCCGCCATACCCTTTTGTAGTCATCGTCCAGCATCAATCCAATTTGAATTGCCCGATCCGACATTCCAATCTCGGCATGAGCCTCCGAAACAGCGATGAGCGCATAGTCGCGATCTTCAGGATTCTCAAAGGCATCAGCTTGCTGAAGGGCTTCAGTGAGCATGGCTATGCTGCGGTTTTGCAGTCCTACTTTGGCGAGTTGTTCCGCAATCTTACACTTCAACTCGTTGATGACAAATTTTTCCTCAATTGAAATGAGGGCTATTTCTTGTAGTGCCTGCTCGATATACGGTAAAGCTCTGTCGGGTTGATGAATGAGATTGAACTGTTTAGCAATAAAAATGTTCACTTCAGCGCAATCTATTGGATTCTGAAGTGATTTGATTGCTTGTGCGATCTTATCTAGCACACAACCTCCTTTCAGGCTAACGTCCGAGTTGAGCGGCAGCAAACACTGCTTCATTATTTGAGCACAAGTAGAAACTGTTAGTGCCTCTGTTCATAATTCACTCTGCCACGTTCGGAACAATCACAGCCTCCATCCGCGTCGATCCAGGTTGTGTTGCGTCAACTAGAGGTTTTGTCGCAACCAACCTGCTTGACTGACAAAACTAAGAAGCTGGAAAGCTAGTGAGGACGGTGAAT